>CAIRDJ010000099.1 GCA_903877335.1 uncultured Chloroflexota bacterium
ATCTTTTGACCTTGATCTGTTGACCTTGCCCCCCCGCGTAAGCGGGGCGCGTTTTTCCCCCACGAAGTGCGCCCCCATCCCCCAACCCCTTCCCCCGTTCGGCTTCGCCGACGAGAGAAGGGGGGAAAAGATGCACGCACGGGGGCGCATGTTCCTTCTCCAACAAGCGAAGCGCAGTGGGGGAGGGCTAGGGAGGGGGAAATCTTTTCCCCCCTTCTCCCACGAAGTGGGGGCAAGGGGTCGGGGGATGGGGGCATGTTTTTCCCTCTCCAGCAAGCAATGCGCAGTGGGGGAGGGGTTTGGGGGTGGGGGCTTGCTCCTTCTCTCTGAGGGAGAAGGTCGGGATGAGGGTCAAGGCGCGGGCGTTCCCCAGCGAATACTTACGCAGACTGAAGCATTCTTTCATCCTGTTTTCACTTTAATGGACTACATTGGTCATAAAACGAATCAGTCCAATTTGCTTTAGTTGACGGTGTGGTCTAAACGCATGAACGATGTAGAAATGTCTCCTCCAAGCCAGTTAAGCATTGAGTTAGAGAAAGATAGCCAGGAACCCATCTACCGCCAATTGATACGCCTCATCCGTGAGCAAATTGACAGTGGGGACTTGGAAAATGGCGCGCGCCTGCCCGCCAGTCGCGACCTTGCGCTCCAGTTGGGCATTAGTCGCATCAGCGTGGTGAATGCCTATGCCGAGCTGCGCTCCGAGGGCTACTTGAGCACCCACACCGGGCGCGGGACGTTTGTTTCTACGCCCACCCAATTCTCCTCGCGCCCTTATGCGCAAAACGGCGCAGAACCCACCCAAGACCTACACGCCTTCCGCGACTTGATGCGCCTTGCCTACAAGCCCAACGTGATTAACTTCAGTCATGGCACACCCCCCGGTGATTTCTACCCCGTCCAACAGTTGCACGGCGTGATTAATCGTGTGATCGAGCGCGATGGCGCGTCCGCCTTGGGCTATGAACCGCCCGAAGGCTATGCCCCGTTGCGCGCGTCTGTGCGCGATTACGTCAATAGCTGGGGGATTCGCTGTTTGCCCTCGCAAGTCTTGGTGACGGGGGGGACGCAACAAGGCTTGAACTTGGCGGTGCGCGCCATCCTTGCCCCGGGCGACACGCTCGTCACCTCCAACCCGACTTACTTGGGCATGCGCGACATTGCCTTCTCGTGTGGGGTGCGCCTGCATGGGGTGGAAATGGACGACGATGGCATCTCGTTGGTGGCGTTGGAAGAATACGCCAGCACGCACGATGTCAAGCTGGTGTACGTCATGCCCTCCTTCCACAACCCCACCGGCTTGGTGATGCCCTTGCATCGTCGCCGACAGCTATTGCAGTTGGCAGAAGACTACGATTTCACCATCTTAGAGGACGGGGTGTACCAAGAATTTCAGTTTGAAGGGGAAAGCGTCCCCCCGCTCAAGGCGTTGGATGAGAACGACCGCGTGATCTTTGTGAGTGGCTTCACCAAGAGCATGGTGCCCGGCTTGCGCATCGGCTACATGATAAGCACGCACAAACACTATGAGAACATCGCCCGCATCAAAGCCGCCGCCGATATTTCCTCGCCCGGCTTGAACCAACGCGCCATGCACCTGATGCTGAAGCACGGGATTGCCGCGCAACAGCTCGACTTGAACCTGCAAAAATTGCGTCGCCGTCGGGATATGGCGTTGCGCGCCGCAGAAACTCATCTTCCCGAAGGAAGCACCTGGAGCAAACCGATAGGGGGGTTGTATCTGTGGGTGGAATTGCCCCATCACGGACCGACCGCGGCGGAACTCTACGTCACCGCCATTCAAAACGGGGTGGCGTTTGCCATTGGGAATGTGTTCTATACCAACGATGGGGGCACGTACCAAGTGCGCTTGAACTATGCCCTCCAAGATGAAGCCTCCATCCCAGAGGGCATCGCACGCTTGGGGCGGGCGTGGCAACTTGCCTACCACGCCGACCCACAAGCAGCGCACTCGCTAATTTTGTGAGGCTTCCGCAATCACCGCCAAAGCCTCATCAAGCGCAGCGCGTTAGTTGTCGAGCGAGCCAGCTAGGGCGATCACATCATCGCGGAAAGTTGCTGGCGCAGGAGAGAAGGCGAACGCGATAATGTAGCCATAGCCTCCGTTGGTGTAGGGGACAATTGCCACCAACCCGTTGATGGGGCGGTCAACTGACTTGCCGATGAAGTCCATCACGCTGAGGGTGCGCCCGTTGACGGTGACATCTTGGAAGTTGGCTTTGTTGTAGCTGAAGCCCCACGTTGCCGCCGCGCTTGCGCCGTAGGTGTCCTTGTAGAAGTCCATCCCCATGTCCACCGTGCCAAACAAACTTTGCGTCTCATACACTTGAACCGCCCCGCCTGCCTCGGGCAGGGAGAACAGGGTCAAGATGTCGGTTTCGCTGTCGAGCGTTAAATAGTTGGGGGCTTGGAAGGTGACACCGTTAGGGAAGTCATAGGTGGTGGCGTTCACGTTGGAGTTGGCGTTAGCATCCGCTGCCGCCCCGCCGGCGAGTGGGACAAGCGTGATGCTCCGTCCCCATTCGCCCCATTCTTGCGAGGTGATCCCGTTTTGGGTGCTGGCAGGGTAGATGGACTGCCCCGCAGTGACGATCAGCAAGAAGGAGCCACCGTTCGCTTGGGTGACTGCGCCGCTGTGTTGGGCAGCACTACAAATGTTGGAATCATCGGTGTAAACCGCCGTCCCCCAAATCGCGCCTGCCCCGCACCCTGCTGGACACGTCCCATTCACCGTTGTGCCCACCGTACCTGGCACATCTTGCCCAATGCTGTTGCAGGTGAAGTTGGTGAAGTTGCTTGCCCCACCGCCACTGTTGCTGTTGTTGTCCGTCACCGAGGCGGGTCCTACGGCGAGGACTTCCACTTGACCGCCGCTTTCGCCAAACTTGCTCACGCGGACGGTGACTGTGCCATTAATGGGGAGTTTCTCCAAGGCGGAATCGAACGCGCCCAAGCCCCCGATGGTGGTGCCGTGATCGTCGTTGTAACCGAGCGATTGCCCCGTGCTATCCAGGACTTCCAAAGTGGGATCCACGCCGTCCACGCCTTTGGCGGTGATGCTGACTTCCCCGTTCGCCGTGAGCAACAAGTCAACGGTGGCACCCACGCCATTGGGCAGCGTGACCACGCTGGGCGTGCCCACCGTGAGGGTGGTGGCGTTAGCTGGGTCGGTGTCGCCCGTGTCGCCGACTGCGCCGCCCTCGGTTATCACGAGTAGCTCAACATTGGTGGCATCACTGCTGTAGCGGTTGATCTCAATGGTGACATCCCCACTGATTGCCAATTCCTCGAGGGCAGAATCGAACGTCGCCAAGTCGCGCGATGTGCCGTGATCGTCGTTGTAACCGATTGTGTTGCCGGCGCTGTCGGTGACGGTGACGTAGGTGTCTGCTCCGTCCAACCCGCGCACTTCGATGCTGTAGGTGCCGTTCCCGCTAAATCCTACGGACACGGGCAAGCCTTCTGGCAGGGTCAAGGTGGTGGGGGTGTCTGCTGTGACGGTGGCGGGGTTGTCGGTCACAACTGTCGCAGGCGCGTCGGAGCCACTAAGGCCAGAGAGTGTGCCATCAATCGCTTCGATGGGAATGGGGATAGCGTTGGCGGGAACTTCAACGGCAGCGGGTTGCCCATAGGCGAGGTTGATGGTGTTGTTCAACCCGATGGTGATGATTTCGCCACTTTCACCCAGCGCGGATGGGTCGAGCGTTGACTGCACATCTAAGACGGTTTGCGTAATCAACCCATCTGCATTGACAGTTTGGCTTGCGCTGATGCTGGTATCTTCCAGCAAGACCGCCAAGATGGCGATCACTGCCGCCAATTCGGCTTCGGTGGTTTCCTCGCCCATGCCTTGTACCAAGCCCAATACGCTTTCGCTGACGGCGGAGCTGTTGACCAAGTTGACCATGCTAAGACTGGTGGTGTAGGTGTTGCCGTCAAACGCCATGGCGATGAAGTCGGCGGGGTTGAGGTTCGCAAGGGCGGTGAGACTACTCAAGAGTGCGTCGGTGTTCACTTCATCCACGCTGATGCCCGCGCCCCCTGCGAAGCCCTCGATGAAGTTTTCGGTGAAGGCATCGATCAACCCTTCTGGATTGCTGGTGAGGTCGTCAACCCCTTCCATGACGGCATCAATATCCTCGATGTAGAACCAACCCGTATCGGCGTTGGTGGTGGGGTCGGTGGCGCGGAAGTAAACCGCTTGCCCAATCACGCGCAACTCGCCGTCTAGTGGGACGCTGGCGCCGCCACCCACCACCGTGCCATTGATGCTGAGGGACAGGGCTTCGTTGGGAAGATCCAGCGCGCCTGTCCCGCTGAGTGTCGCGGTGATGGGGGTTGCCTCTACACCTGTGAGGCTAAAGTCAACCGTGTAATCAAGTGTCCATTGTTCTTGAGCGGAGCTATTGGCGTTTGCCGCCACTAACCCATCAAATTCTGCTGCGGTCAAACCGAACGTTTCTTGGGCGAAAGCCGGGATGACGAAGACGAAGGCTAAAATACTACTCAGTAAGGCAAGGCTAAAACGCTTCATGGGAACTCTCCAATGACTAAAACAAGACCTTCACCTCGCAGTGGACACGCGAGATGAGTTTGTAGATATTTTTAATTATACACTAAGGTGCCACCGCTTTTTGCACGGCAACACAAGCCGTTTTGGTGCAGATCATCCCATTTTTATGAGATGAACGGGAGCGTGGCAAGATCAAAGGCGGGACCGTCCACACAAGCCAACTTGAAGCCGTCTTTTGTGGGGATCATGCAGGCATCGCAGGCCCCCACGCCACACGGCAACAAGTTTTGAAACACCCCGAACAGATAATTCTTGCCAATATCGTTGCGTCGCTTGAGGAAAACCGTCCAAATCTCTTGGAAACTCGCCATCTCATCAGCAGGTGCAACCGCCACAAAAGCCTGATCGGCATTTCCGATGCTGGTCACTTGAGATTGCCACTCCAGCATCTTGTCGTCGTCTTCGCCCAGGGCGATTTCCACCTGAGGGGGCAACGATTGAAACGGATACTCGCGCGCCCGTCCCAACAAAACAAGCGTCACGCCGATGTTATTCTTGACTAGCCACGGGATATTCAAGAGCAAGCATGAAGGGTCGGTGTCATAGGCAATCAGCAACACGTTATGCAGTGAGCGCCGAAAGCGATAGGGTTGCCCGATGGGGGCGATGATGTCGATCACGTCTCCCGGCTCAAAGCGTTCGCTAGTGGGGCGGTCAACCACCACGAGTTGATTCTTAAGGTCAACGGGCCACCACACCGTGCGCAAATACGGATGCCACAAGCGGTCTTGGCGCATGGACTTGGGGCGCGCCAAGAGGGCGTTACCCGGTTTGATGGTTTGTAGACTGCTATCAATCGCAATTTCAATCCGTTGGTAGTTTTTGTCTAGCCGACGGACACGTTGTACAACCGCTTGAGATTCTTTCATTTTAATCTGGTCATCATCATGATACGGTATGCTGGTATCATCGCACGTTTTGGCACGATAGACAAGCAACGATCCCACCCAGTTAGGAGGATGTCTGGCATGATCTTCATCTTTGGCACGAGCAACCGCACCAAGACGCTGGCTAGTGGCATGTTCACCTGTCCCTTTTGCCACGCCCAACGCCCGTATGAGCGCAAAAGCACCCGCCCCCACATCAGCTTCTATTTCATCCCGTTGATCCCGTATGGCGACACGACCGAGTTCATCGAGTGTCAGCATTGCCACCACGCTTATGACCCTGCCATCTTGTCCCACCCCACCCCACGCCTCACACGGGAGGCGCGCCCCCTTGCCGACCAGCTCAACACGCTCAAACAACGTCTACAGGACGGCGTGCCGATTGAGTGGGCACTGGCGGACTTGACGGGGGCGGGGTTGGAGCGCACCCTCGCCATTCAGCAGGTGGAACAGGCGGTTGGGCGCGGGCGCAAACTTTGCCCCACCTGTGGCTTGAGCTATGCCGAAACGCGCTCAACCTGTAGCGAAGATGCCACCGCGCTTCAATCCGAATAGCCTAAAACGGGCAACCTGCGTTACACTCGTCCGTCGATTCAAACACAAGGAGAATGAGCATGGGCTTCATCATCGAAACCAAAGACCTGCGGAAAACCTACAACAAGCGCCATGTGGTGGATGGTCTGGCATTACAAGTGCCGGAAGGTGCGATCTATGGCTTCGTTGGACCAAACGGCGCGGGCAAAACCACCACCATGCGCATGCTAACCACCCTCACCCGCCCCACCAGCGGAGAAGCATGGGTCAACGGTTACGCGGTTAGCAAAGATTCACGCGGGGTGCGCCAGTCAATCGGGTATATGCCGGATCAGTTTGGGGTGTATGAGGACATGCGCGTTTGGGAATACCTCGACTTCTTCGCCTCGTGTTATGACATCCCAGAAGCACAGCGTAAACCGCTGGTGGGTGATTTGTTGCAACTGGTGGATTTAATGCACCGTCGGGATGATATGGTCGATCAGCTTTCGGCAGGCTTAAAACAACGCCTTAGCCTTGCCCGCACGTTGGCACATGACCCCAAAATTCTGATCTTGGATGAACCTGCCGCCGCTCTTGATCCCACCGCCCGCATTGAGATTCGCGAATTGTTGGTGGAGTTGGCGAACATGGGCAAGACGATCTTCTTCTCTACCCACATTCTGGCGGATGTTCAAGAAATCTGCACGCACATCGGCATCATCGAAAACGGCAAGATGATCGCACAGGGGAGCATGGCGGAGATGCAGGCACAATTGCAACCGCATAGCTCGCTGGTGATTGTCACCCGTACCGCCCCCGAGCGCGAGCAACTGAAGGAGTGGTTACACTCCATCCCCCAAGTCACTCAAGTGCAAGACTTGCCCGTCACCGCAGGGCGAGCCAGCTTGAAATGCGCCTTCACGGGGGATAGCGAGGCGGTGATCGCGTTGCGACGTAAGCTATTCACAGTAGAAACCTTCACTATCATTGATGTCATTGAGGAAAAGCAAGACATCGAAACCTTATTCATGCGCGTAACAAAAGGGATTGTGAGCTAATGAAACGAGTCTTGATTTTATGCACGGGCAACTCTTGCCGTTCACAAATGGCAGAGGGCATCATCAATCAGGCATTGGCGGGCGAATGGAGCGCGGTCAGCGCGGGAACAGAACCCGCTGGCTACGTCCATCCGCAAGCATTGGAAGCAATGGCGGAAATCGGAATTGTCACAGACGGCATGCTTTCTAAGCATGTGGGGCAATTTGTTGACCAACCGTTTGATGCGGTTGTCACCGTGTGTGACAGCGCGGCAGAAAGTTGCCCGATGTGGTTTGGGATGGGCAAAGTCTATCATCAACCCTACTTCGATCCGGCTAAAGCACAAGGCACGCCTGACGAGGTGATGGCGGTTTTCCGCCAAGTGCGCGACCAAATCCGCGAAGAACTTCCTGCCTTGCTCCAACGCCACAGCGCAACCGCGTAAACCCCATCCCCCACCCAGCGCGTGAGGGGTGGGGGGATTTGTCTAGCCACCTAGATATGCCGAACGCACGCGCTCATCCGTCTTGATGATGTGGGGTGCGCCGTGCGCAATCAACGTGCCATAGTCCAGCACATAAATGCGGTCGCAGAGGTTGGTGATGAAGTGTAAATCGTGGTCAATCACCAACACCCCCGCCCCAATCGAGGTTGCCATGTGGCGGATGTGTTCGATCATCCGCGCGGATTCCTCATCGCTCATGCCCGAAGTCGGTTCATCCAACAGCAAGAAATCTGGGATGCGTGCCGCCGCGCGTGCCAGTTCAAGGCGACGCTGGTTGCCATAGTCTAGCTCATTGGCGCGATAGTATCGCTGTTCCCACAGGTTGCCTTCCACCAACAAGCGCGTGATCTGTGGGTCTACTGCCTGATCTTGTAAACGCTCTGCTGCCAACGCACTCACCGCGACATTCTCCTGCACCGACAAATCCTTGAACAAGCGCAAGTTTTGAAAGGTGCGTGCCAAGCCGGCGCGTGCCAACTGATGCGGAGACTTTCCGCTCACGATGCGGTTGTCAATGCGCACTTGCCCGCTGGTGACGGGGGCAAAGCCGGTGATGGCGTTGAGCAAAGTCGTTTTCCCCGCCCCGTTAGGTCCGATTAGCCCCACAATCTCATGGGAAGAAACTTGTAGCGAAACATCGTTTAGCGCACGGAATCCGCCAAAGTCAACAGTGAGATGCTCGACGTACAGCGTGCGAACGGGGCGGTCACGCAGGTCTGGCGCGGGGGCAAGTTGGTTGGGTTTGTGTTCTTTGCGTCGCCACCAATCCCGCAGCAGGTGGTCTAGTTCCCAATCCTTGATTAACCCATCGGGGCGATACAGCATGGTGAAGAGCATCACCCCGCCCAAGAACAACTGTGAAAGCGTCGGACGGAAGATCAAGTTGATAACGGGGATGTCGCTCCATGCGTTACCCATCACCCGACTGAACTCGTTCCCGATGGCAATGACCACCACCCCCACCAACGCCCCCGTGAGCGAGCGTCTGCCCCCCACAATCAGCATGGACAAGATGAGCAGGGTTGGCTCAAAGAACATCAGGCGCGGGGTCATGGAACCAATGTCTTGCACCTTGAGCGACGCGCCGAACGCCACAATGACCACGCTCAACAGCAGGGCGATGGTGCGTGGAATGCTGGCAGAAATGCCCAAGACGTTGGCGGCAATGTCATCTTCACGGGCAGCTTTTGCCCACCGTCCAAACGCTGTCTCGGAAAATACCCGCGCAACCATGATGCTGATGATGAGCGTGATAATTATCGGGGTGCGGTCAGTCAGTTTGGGGATGAAGCCCAAGCCCACGCCCCCTGCCGTCAGGGCACCCCAACTGAGCGTCGCCTCGTGGATGATCTCCAAGAGGGCAAGTGTGATGATCGTCGCGGCGAAAATCCCCTGCCCCGAACGGGTGAGGACGAAGCTCAACAGGAAGGCGAACAAGGTGACGAGCGTCACGGCAATGAGCGTCGCCATCCATGGGCTAAAGCTGAGGTCAACAATGCCAAACGGGGCATTCGGGATTTGACGCACTTTGCGCTCAACAGGGATGATGAGCAACGCGACGATATAGCCGGCGAGGGTGGCAAATCCCAAGTGCCCAAAGGACATGATGCCGGTGTTGCCCACGAAGATGGAAAGCCCCACTACCATGATGGCGTTAATGAACAGTTGGTTCACCCACAACTCGCGCGAGGTTCCCCCTTCGCCCACCGTGTAGAGCAAGCCAAGCCCAATCAAAATGGCGGACAGTGCCACTCCACCTAAAACGGCGCGACCATAACGAAACCAGCGAGGTTCATTCTCAACAGCGTATGCTTGGGACGTCATTAGACACGCTCCGCACGGCGCACCGTGATTAAGCCTTGTGGGCGGATGATGAAGACCAGCGCGATCACCGCAAAGACCATCATATCGGTGAGATGGCTATACTCGTCGGGTAGGATTCGGCTACGGAATAACACTTCTAAGATGCCCAGCAAGAAGCCCCCCAATACTGCCCCGCGCAAACTTCCCAACCCGCCAATCACGGTTGCCAACAAGGGCATGAGCAGGATTTCAATCCCCATGCCGGGGTCGGCTTGTCCGCGTCGCAACAGCACAAACACCGCGCCAATGCCTGCCAACAAGCCGGACAGCATGAAGGCGTTACGGATCACGCGGTCAGACTTGACCCCCATCAAACGCGCGGCGTTAAAATCTTCAGAGGCGGCGCGGAGCGCGATGCCAAACAGCGTGCGCTGAAGCAGGTAGGTGAGTGCCAGCAAGGTGATGAGGGTGACAACGATGACCACCAAGTCATACACTTCGAGGTTGAACGCCCCCCACTTTACGGTGTTGAACACCCACGAGGCTTTGTCAAAGTTGCGCGGTTTGACCTCCACCCAATGGCTGAACGCCGCCCGCACTAAGATCACCAAGCCGAACGAGGTGAGTAACATGGTGAAGTCGCTACTCTCTCGCACGCGCCTGAAGGCGACAAACTCGGTAATCATCGAGAACAGCACCGACGTGAGGATGATCGCGGGGGCAATGACCCACCAGCTAAACCCACTTACCGAGAGGTAGTAAGCGACATACGCCGAAACCGTGATGAGTTCACCGTGTGCAAAGTTGAGCAGGTGCATCACCCCGAAGATGATCGCCAAGCCCAACGCCAACAAGGCGTAACTGCTGCCACGTCCCAGTCCATCAATAAGTTGTTGCGCCAAATCTGCCTGAAAAAAAAGATCCATACGTTAACTTTTTACCTCTAAAAAATGGGTGCGGGGAATTTATTCGCCAAGATAACTTTTGAATAAGTCCGTGCGGGTGAGAAGCTCCTGTCCCTGCCCTTGGTCAACCATCTCCCCCGTGCGCAAGATGTATCCACGATCCGCCACTTGTAGGGCACGCCGTGCATTTTGCTCGACAATCAACATGCCACGCTGTGGGGAGCGTAGCGTTTCTAGCAGATTGAACACGAAATCAACCATCACCGGTGCCAAGCCAAGCGAGGGTTCATCCATCAACAATAGGCGTGGGTCGGTCATGAGTGCCCGCGCAATTGCCAACTGTTGGGCTTGCCCACCCGAAAGATAGCCGGCAGAAGTTTGGCTCTTCTCGCGCAAGATGGGGAAGAGGGTTAACATTTCTTCCACACGTTCCTGACGCTTGGAACGCGACAGGATGCTACCGGCAACCAGCAAATTCTCCAGCACGCTTAGATCAGCAAAGATGCGACGGCGTTCTGGCACAAGCGCAATCCCCATTCGTAGCAGATCATCAGGTTCTTTACGGGTGATCTCTTGCCCATCAAATTTGATGGTGCCAGCGAAGGGGCGCAGTAGTCCAACGATGGTATTGAGCGTGGTGGTTTTGCCCGCCCCGTTGGGTCCGACGAGGCAAACTAGCTCGCCGTACCCAACCGTTAGCGAAACATCACGCACAGCGGCAATATCACCGTACTTTGTGGTCATGCCTGCTACTTCGAGCATTATTCGGAATAGTCTGCGGGACTACGTTCTTCAAGGAAGGTGGGAACACCGTCCACGTTTTGCGCGATGATAACGTTGCGGATGGAATATCCAACCACGCCATCAGCGGTTTGATAGGTTGCGCTGTCAATCGTCACCAAGTTGAAAGATTCCATCGCGGTGATGGCATCCCCAATGGCGATCGGGTCAAGTTGCTTCCCGCTGGCGAGGTAGGCTTGTGCCACCAAAGCCACTGCATCTGCCCCCAATGCGCCAAATGCTGGGGTGAGCGGTTCACCCTTGACGGCTTCAAACGCGGTCAAGAATGCTTCCAAGCGTGAGCCTTCGGTGGGGAAGGCGTGGGTGGTGTAGACTGCGCCGTCGGTGGTTTCGCCACCGTCAATGATACGGGTTGCGTCGAACGCATCTGGACCCACCAATTGGATTTCCGTCAAGCCAGCAGCACGCAACTGACCGGCGAAAATCTCAACGAACGGCATGATGTTGGCGGTGTAGACGACATCGGGGGCGGGGTCTAGCGAAAGGATTTCATTCACTTGGCTAGAGTAGTCATCGTCCCCAACGCTAAAGCTGTAGTCCCCAGCGTGTTCCCCGCCCATCGCAACGAACGCTTCGGCAAAGGCAGCGGTGGTGACGTTGAAATAGGGGTTGTCGGTTGAAGATAGGGTGACAGCGCGACGGAATCCATTGTCGTATGCCCATTCACCCGCAGCATTGCCCTGTACTTCGTCGATGAAGCTGGGGATGAAGGAGTAAATGCTGGGGTCGGCTAGGACGATCTCGGTTGAAGCGACGTGCAAAGCAGGGATTTGCCCGCCCAACACATTCAACAGGGGCAAGCCCACATCAGAGAAGGGAGGACCCAGCACAACATGCACCCCTGCATCCACCAAGTCTTGGGCAGCACGCAAGGTCAATTCCAGATCAAGCGCGTCGCCCGGCTGGATGATAACTTGAACGGGTGTGCCATCTACCCCACCAGCACAGTTGATGAGTTCTGCCATGAACTCGGCAGCTTGGCTACCGGGCACATCAGCAAACGCGCCCACTTCCGAGAAGTCCGGCAGGTAGCCGATGATGAGCGGGTCTCCGCTGGGAGTTAGGCATTCACCCCCTGCATTAGCAATGATGGCATCAATATCAAAGACTGTTTCTTGTGCGCCAACCATGCTGACACTCAAGGACAGGACGAACAACAACACGACTACAACAGCAAACTTTGCCCGATTATGGAAAGATTTGAACATCTTGGTTCCCCAAACAAACTCTATCAAAAACATTAATCAACGATGGTGCCTAAACCATTCGATATTGAACATTTCGACATCGAACGGTTTCTGCATGGAATTTACCGCAAAATGGCAAATCCGTCAAACACATTATAAACGAAATGGGGGAATTACTGTGCAATTACCATAGCAATTGAAGTGGTGGCGGTGTGGCTAAGGCTAATGTCCCACTCCACTAAACCCAGTGCTTGGGCGTGGAGGGCGGCTTGACCGTACAGGTTCAAAAATGGGCGACCACCCTCTGTCCGACGCACTTCAATTTCCACCCAGCGCACCGCGCCGATGCCCGTACCTAGTAGCTTAGCAACCGCTTCTTTGGCAGCAACACGCACCGCCATGCTTTCCACGTGTTCGCCACAGTCATGCTGCTCTGCCTCCGTGAGAAAGCGTTGCAAGAAGCGCGTGCCAAAGCGGTTTAAGGCGCGTTCGATGCGTTCATTCTCGATCAGGTCTACACCACAGCGAATCATGCTGGCGTCACTTTGCTGTGGATCGCTTGGGCAAAAGCCTGTGGGGCGCGGTGGGGTTCAAAGCGGATGTATAGCTCCGGCTCGATTAACTCAAGCTCCATCAACACGAGGTTGTCCTCGACATCTAGCCCGTCTACTCGCGCATAGAGAAAGTCACGCGCATCCAACCGCAAGCACTGTGCCGCCGCCTGTAAAGCGGCGTGGGCATGTTCGATGAACAGCAAAGGCGGATGAATCCGCTCCACTGTTCCGCCATATTCATAGTTGACGAAGATGGAATCGGGTTGGGCAACTTTCAGGATGGTGTGGCTATACAAACCGTTGAAGAAGATGAGCGAATACTCCCCTTTGCGGATTTCCGACATGAGCGGTTGGATGAAAGCGTGCGCCAATGAATGATCGAATTGGGGCGCGTCTGCTAGTGTCACACGTTGAATGCCCATTGAGGTGGCCCCATAGCGAGGCTTGACCAGCACTTCTTGCCAGTTTTGCTGTTGCATGACGCTGTGCAGGTCGGTCGTGGGCGTGCCCCACACGCTGGGGATGATGGGGACCTTTGCGTCGTGCAAGTCTTTGAGATAAATCTTATCGCTATTCCATTTCAAGACGTGTGGACGATTCCACACCGCCACCCCTACCTGCTCCAAATAAGCAACCCACTCAAGGAATAAGGCCACTTGGGTGTGATAATCCCAAGTGGAGCGGATGACCACGGCGTCATATTCCGTCCAATCCACCAGCGGATCGTTCCAAACGGCTACCTCGAAAGCGATGTCTAATGCCTCTAAAGGGGGGCGTAGCAAGGTTTCTTCCTCAGTGAAATGAGGGCGTTCATGGTAAATCGCTAGGGCAATCTTGGGCATGGTTACTGACCTGATGCTGAACGTAATGGGGTGTATTCTAGGGGAGAGCCGTGTAAAAAGACAGATTTGATCCTGCCTGCCCTCCCCTCATCCCAAACTCGGCTTGCTCACGGGCAACTGGGGCGTTCAGTTGGAGGCGGTTTGACCACCCGTGTCAGCTGTGAGGGTGGGGGGTGTCTTGGTTGAGATACCAGTCTACTGTATGGCGCAAGCCTGTTTCAAAATCCACAATCGGAACATAGCCCAATAAGTTGGTGGCGTGGCGAATGTCTGCGCACGAATGGAGGATGTCCCCCAAGCGGCGCGGGGCAAATTCGGGCGCAATGTTTGTCCCTAAGATTTGGTTGAGGTGCGCCACCAACTGCACCAACTCAATCCGCCCGCCCATCGCAATATTGAAGACCTGTCCCACCGCATGGGGGGAGTCCGCTGCCAACATCAACCCATGCACCACGTTCGCCACATAGGTGAAATCGCGCGACTGCGTTCCGTCGCCATAGATGATGGGGGACGCGCCCCGTCGCATGGTGGCAATGAACTTAGGGATCACAGCGGAGTAGTAGGAGGTGGGGTCTTGGCGTGCGCCAAACACGTTGAAGAAGCGCGTGATGACCGTCTCTAAGCCATACGACGCGGTGAACGCCTTGCAGTAATATTCCCCTGCCAGCTTTGCCACCCCATAGGGCGAGAGTGGGTTGGGGAGCATATCCTCCGCTTTGTATTCAGACTGCACATCGCCATAGACGGAAGAGGAGCCAGCATAGACCACGCGCCGCACCCCTGCCACGCGAGCTGCTTCCAAAACATTGAGCGTCCCAGTCACATTATTGAGGTTAGAGTCTTGGGGGAAGGCAATGCTACGCGGAACGGAGGGGAGGGCGGCAATGTGAAACACGGTATCCACTCCCTCAAAGATGGGCGCGATCGCCTCGATGTCCGTGATTGAGACGGGATGAAGCGTCCAGTCCCCGTTGAACCCCAGCAGATTCTCGCGCTTGCCTGTGCTGAGGTTGTCAATGATGCGCACACTTGCGCCATCTTGCAACAGGCGAGCGACCACGTGCGAGCCAATGAAGCCTGCGCCCCCTGTGACCAGAACGGTTCTACTCATGAATTCCCCTTTGATTCCAGTTGATAACGTTGCCGTAAAGCCATCATCCAGCGAAACCACCCAAACAGCATGGCGAACCCAACACACCCCAGCACCATGCCCCACAAAGGCGGGACAAGGCTAATCAACAGGGCGAGGGTGCCAAAAACCCCACAGAAGGCATAGAGCGCAAATAGGGCTTGGATGAGCGAAAGCCCCCTGCTGCGTAAGCGGTGGGAGGTGTGATCTTTGCCTGCCTCGCTGGGGGAGCGTCCCTCGCTTAGACGGGTATACACCACCAAGCAGATATCCGACAAGGGCAATGCCAACACAAACAGCGGAATCATCCATGTGACGTTCAGCGGTTGCGTCGCAAACGTGAGTTTGATCCCTAGGATGCCCACGATGAAGCCCAAGACTAACGCCCCCATGTCCCCCATGAAGGTGCTGGCAGGGTTAAAGTTGTACACCAAGAAGCCGAGCGTGCTACCACACAAGGCGGCGGCAAGGCTACTGACCAAGACTTGCCCCTGTAAGATGGCAATCACCATGAAGAAGAAGCTGGCGATCGCGGTTAAGCCAGCTGCCAAGCCATCCATGTTGTCTAAGAAATTCACGGCATTCATCAACGTGACCAACCATAAAACCGAGATGGCAACATCAAAGATGAACACGCGCGATAGGTTGATTCGCACATCGCTCACGACTAGCATGAGCGCGACCAAGACCATCGCCCCCAGCTTGGTGTTCCAGCTCAACTCGTAGCGGTCATCGAGCAAGCCCACGACTGCCAAGATGGTTGCCCCGCCCACAATCATTGCCAATTCAAATAAATGTTGGGGAGGGCTAAAAATCCACAGGGCAAAGGTAAAACCAATGTACATTGCCAAGCCACCCATCAAGGGGGTGTAGCGTGCCCCCGCCTTACGCGCACTGCTGGGACGGTCAACCACGCCCAAGCGCATTGCCAATTGGCGCGTGGCGGGGGTTACGCCCATTGAAAGCACAAAGCCTACCAGCAGGATGGGGATGTACTGTAAGAAATCAATCGCCATAGATTTGAAAACCTGTTCGGATGATGTGCCAAAGTATCGCTAAAATGCCCCACCCTGTCTAGGTGCTCATCTACCCCTCCGCAACTAAGCGACTTTTGGCGAGCGTGCGCCAACCTGACGGAAGAGCAGGTACATCAAATAGCCTATCGGACCCAACAAAAACGTGAAGAGCATTGCCACGCCGCGCAAGATGGGATGTACGCCACGCTCGATGCCGTCTAAGAAAACCCACCGCCCCACCCACAAATCAAAGGCGAGGTAGTGCATCCACCCCAACACCGCCAAGTAGGGATCGGCAAACAACGCCGCCAACGTTTCGGGCGTGAGGGTGGCGAAGTCTGCCAACGACATGGAGCTAGTGGTTTGCCCGCTATAGAGCAAGACCGACATCAGCAGATATAGTCCCGCAGGAGCCACGCTCACATAGGGGGAGCTAATGAGACGACGCGCCCACTTCACATGGGGCAAGAAGATCATCATGAACCAAAACGGAAGCACAACAAGGTTGCCAATTTGTAGAATGACAGCGGTCATGTCAAATAGCCTTTCAACACCATACCAGTGAAAATCAGTATAACACGCCTAGCGCGAAACATTTGCTGTTTGCCATGTGTGGCGGATGCTCGTATGATGAAGGTAGCCGTTGAGTGGGGCGTGTGTTCCTGATGATAAACCAATTGTATGAACCGTTAACCGATAGTGTCTCGTTGTTGGATCAATCCCTCCTCCCGATTGCGAACGCGCTCCGCTGGGGCGCGGTGGCATGCGGGGCGTTCATGGTGGCGCTGTTGGGCGTTGCCCTGTTACAGGTGTTTGGCTTGTCGCTGGAGTGGGTTGTGACGGCGTTCCTGTTTCGCTTTGGGGGTGGGCACTCGGTCAGCTTGATGTTGGTGATGGTCGGCTTAGGGTTCAACATGGTGGTGTTATTGGTGTCCATGCTGGGCGTGTTGGCGCGTGAATGGTGGGCGTGGGGAGGAATCCTCGCCATAGTCGTGTGCAACGCCGTCGCGGTGGTAGGGTTGGGGTTCAGTGTGGGGATCGTGTTGGTGCTTTTGGGCGGGCTATGTTTGTTCCGCTTGGGGCAAGCATGGCGCGTGTTTCGGGTTAACCCGATCATGCTCAAGGAGGGGCGCGGGCGCATGCGCGGACTACGCTCATTCGTGGTGTTGACGGTCTATCTGCTGATGATGAGCCTCTTCCTGTTGTTGACCTATCTCCCCTACGTGTTGACCACCCAAAACCTTGACCAACAGATTAGCAGTGCCACCGGCTTGATCGGGCGGTATTTGTTCGCCGCGGTGGTGGGCATTCAAATGCTCTTGATCGTGTTCATTGCCCCCGCCCTCACATCAGGGGCGATCACGCATGAACGCGAGCGACGCACGTTTGATCTGCTATGGACGACACTCTTGGGCAAGCCCACCTACTTGATGGGCAAACTAGAAGGCAGCTTGAGCTTCATCCTGTTGTTGCTGTTGGCGGCAATTCCGCTCCAAAGCATTGCGTTCTTGTTTGGTGGGGTAAGCCAGACCGAGATTGTAATCGCCTTCGTGTTGATGAGCGTCACCGCCTTCATGTTGGGCACGCTCGGTTTATACTTCAGCGCGACGCAAACCCGCTCGCTGGGGGCAAATGTGCGCACCTATATGGTGGTGGTAACGGGGGCGGTGGGGGTGCCTGCTGGGGTGTCCCTCGTGCTGACCATTTTGGGGAATTTGGTGGGAGATCGTTACCTGTTGGTGCAGGTGTTGGTGACGTATGGGCAACACATCAGCACCAGTCTGAACCCGTTGGTGGCGGGCATTGCCACCCAAGAGATTTTACGCACCGAACAAAGCATCTGGTACTATGAGGTTAGCCGTGTGGTGAATGGGCAAGTATTGAACCTGCCCCTGCTTTCGCCCTGGCTCTTGTTCTGCTTGATCTACCTGATGGGGGCGACGATTTGTTTGATCGCCACCCTTCGCGCCATGCGTCGCGTGCAAGAAGGCTAACCGTCTAGGCACGCTTCGCCCACAACAACCGCCATCCCCACCGCCCTACAACCCATCCCACCCGTGCAAGGATCAACACGATCAACAGGGTGGGAATCCCAATCACCGCCACCTGTATGAGGATGTCCACTGTCCCTTGCCCAAACGCAATCAAATTGCCGAAAGCGTTCTCAAGCGTCTCCAACGGATTCCAACGACTGACGTTGACCGTGCCCACTGTGGGCACATAGTCGGTGACGTTCACGGTGACGGATGAATAGCGCGATGCCTCATCAAAGTAACGCAAGCGTCCTTGCAACGCTTCAATATCCCCGCGCACACGGGTGAGTTCTGCTTGAACCGCCAGCACATCTTCTACTTTATAAGCGGTGGCAAGGATCGCCTGATATTGTTCTTCCGCCACTTGTAGATTTTCTAAACGGCTGGCAAGGTCAATGTACTCTTCGGTGACATCGCGCCCATTGATGATCTCTTGGGTGACGTTGACGCTTGCCCCCCGAATACGCTCCAGCGCGGTGTTCAGCGTTTGGGCGGGCACCCGCACAATGACGCTCCCATATTGATAGGTGCTTGCGTGGTTGGTGTTGGCGGAGACCACCCACCCCCCCAACTCTTCCGCCATGCTTCCGATCACGGCGATGGCTTCGGCAGAATCTTCCACCTGAATGGTCAGCGTGGCATCACGCAGGATGATGCGCTCAGACGCATCACTTTGGTCAGCGGGTTGTGCTTGCTCTTCCGTGCGCAGTTCCGCCTCACCCCCCAACGCTGACGTGGTGTAGCCTGTTTGAAGCAGCACCCCATCACTCATCGGGGCACTTGACGGAACAGTCATGACCGTCGATGCGGAATGGAACGTCTCAACGGGGTAGTTCTCGCCATCATAGTATGAAGCGGTTGAAGCAACTTGTGTCCACGCCCACCCTATCCCCAGTGCCAGCACCAACGCCCCCACGCCCAAGATCGCGCGTGTATATCTTCTGTAGAACGCTAACATGATTCACTCCTTGTTTGACGGATGTTATTCATTAGACGGTATACACGCGAGATTTGTTCCCAACGGGTGAAAACTCATGTATGTGGGGAAACTATTTCACGCTACAATGAACGGGATACACAATCGTAAAGGTGATGAGAGGCTAACCAGATGGTCTTCACAAGCATGGGTCTTGCCACACTTTCGGGTTTGGCATGGATCAAGCGCAAAAAACCAACGTATCGGTTGGAAGATGTTCAATCGCTTGAGATTGCAGAAGTTGTACAAGTTAACCGCACCGAAACCATCGGGCAATATGATCTGGCATGGGCATCCGACTTAGGGCGTGTGCAAGTCTATGCCACTGACTTATTCCAATCTCCTGCACAAGCGCGCCTGCTAACGGAGGTGGACAATAGCCAACAAGCGCGGGTGAGCGTCCCCACAGAGTGGAAACGCCCGCTCTTCTATGTATACGCGCCCACCCACGCGCGTGCTTACATGGGGGCGGAACGGCTCATTCAACTGGAGGGCGCGGTCAACTTCCGTGATTTGGGGGGCTTTCGTACCACCAGCGGAAAGCAAATTCGCTACGGGCAACTGTATCGAACAGGGGCGTTAGGGAAGCTCACCAACCTCGACCTACGCACGCTAACCGCTTTGGGCATCCGCTACTCATGTGATCTCCGCTCAAGACACGAAGCAACTTTCGCGCCCGATCGCCTGCCACCCACCACCCGATACCTTCCCATCCATGTTGAGGTGAAAGTGGGGTGGGCGCGTCAACTGATGGAGCTATTGCGCTATCGTGATCGCATGGATGAATTTATGCAGGTGTTCTATACCGAAGGCATGCTGGAACACAATGCCAACGTCGTCCGTGATGTGTTCAGCATGTTTGCCGAAGCACAGAATTATCCTCTGCTCTTCCACTGTACCGCTGGCAAAGATCGCACTGGGGTGACAGCGGCGTTATTGCTCAAGTTGTTGGGGGTGGATGATGACACCATCCTTGCTGACTACAGCTTCAGCCACCGTTACCACGCTGTCTTTGCGCAAATGGGGGAGGATTCGATCAAGGCACTTAAGCGCGTTGGCATGACGCAGGCGCACCTTGCCCCCATGTTTGGCGCAGATCCGCTGGTGATGCGTGCCATGTTGGACTACCTCACTAAGCGGTATGGGACTGTCGAAGCGTACCTTGCCCATATCGGCATCTCTGCCCATCAGCGCACTCAAATTCGGGAGCACTTGTTGATGGAGCCTGCTACACTTGCCCAACACTTGCCCCACCCGTAACCGAACCCTTTCTAATGGGTTCTTTACGGTTCAACCTAGACAAGCCTGCACGATTGGGTGTAGGATATAGGTTGACATCAGGGAGCGATTATAGATTCGATGCGGAAGGCTGATGGGTTGTTGCAAGTCGCGTCGTCCACCGCGTTAACACGGGCAACCAAATTTAGGTGCTAACACAAACACCTACGCTCTCGCAGCCTAATTAAGCTGTAGAGAGCTGTGCTGGAACTGCGTGAGTCCAGCCGTCCGTCTGAACCGCGACTATCCGGAGAGGGCAGGGCGCAACTTGATAGGTAGGATGCAACTCATTGGATGCTAATAAGGTGAGTCAAGTGAAATTAGCTAGTAATCGGATCCGTGCCCATTCGGCAAGCCGTGCGCGAAATGCAATAAATCGGATAAACTTGTAGACGCATACCGTCGAGTTTCGTAGACCGCGGTGCAAATCCGCGCGCTTCCACATTCAAAACAGGGACAGGTCTCATCAACCTGTCCCTTTTGCATGATACGCCTAGAACCCGCTCAACTGGCTCATGTCAGCGCGTCCACGCGCCAACAAGCCCACCTGTTGCAACAAGCCCAAGCGGTTTTGGCGCACTTGTGGCTCTTCTGCGTTGACCAACACTTCGTTAAAGAAGTCGGTGATGATGGGGACAAGCGGGGCAAACACCTGTAAGAACGCGCCCACGTTGTCGGTGGCGGTTAGGGTGGCGTGCGCCTGTGTGAGGGCATCGTGCAGGCGACGCTCTGCTTGTTCCACAAACGCGCTGGGGTCAACCGTGTAAAGGGTGGTTTCATTGCGTGTGATGCGAATACACCGCGCAAAACTATCGAGGGTGGTTTCCCAATCGGGTTGTTGAACCCACGTTCCCAACTGTTGAATGCCTGCCAGCGCACGGGTGGGGTTATGTGCTTGCTCTGCCAAGACCGCCACCATGACATCATGCGCGTGGTCGTGTTCGGTCAACCAACCTTCTAAGCGTCCACGAATGAAATCCGCCAAGGTTTGACGACTTTCTACGCTCACCTCAATGGATTGAGCGCGTGCCACACGCTCAAGCGCAACCGTCAAGTCTAGGTCAATTGCGTGATGGGTGAGGATTTGCACCACCCCCAACGCTGCCCGTCGCAAGCCGAACGGGTCAGCATTCCCCTTGGGTGCCAACCCCACCGCGAACAAGCTGACCAGCGTATCAAGGCGGTCTGCCAATGCCAACAGGATGCCGGCAGGGGTGTTCGGGAGGCTATCATCAGCGGAGCGAGGGAGCCAGTGTTCAAAGATGGCATCCGCTACAAGGGGGGGATACCCTTCCCGCAGGGCATATTCGCGCCCCATCACGCCTTGAAGCGAGGTCATTTCTACCACCATCTGGGTTGCCAAATCCGCTTTCATCACTTGGGCGGCTTGTTCGGCAATCGACAAGGTTTCAGCATTCATGCCCAATAGCTCACCCAACACGGCCACCAACCCCACCACACGATTATTCTTGTCTAGCATGGAGCCAACTTTTTCGTGGAAGGTCAAGGTAGAAAGGCGGGGAAAGAAAGCGGCGAGGGGCTTCTTGCGATCTTCCGCAAAGAAGAAGGCGGCATCCGCATAGCGTGCGCGTAGCACCGCTTCATTCCCTGCAATCACCTGATCGAGGTGTTCGCGGTCGCCATTGCGAACGGCGATGAACTTGGGGAGCAAGCCGTTTTCGCCCTGAATGGCGAAGTAGCGTTGGTGCTTGCGCATCACGGTGATGAGGACGGGCGCAGGTAGCTCTAACGATGCTTCGGCAAAGGTTCCCACAAATGGGGTGGGGCATTCCACCAAGTTAGCCACTTCATCCAGCAATGCCTCATCTACAATCAGCGTTCCGCCTGCTTCGTGAGCAAGGCGACGGGCATCTACCAAGATTTGCTCGCGCCGTTCGTCACGATCCAGCATGATCCCTTGATGCTTGAGGG
>CAIRDJ010000100.1 GCA_903877335.1 uncultured Chloroflexota bacterium
AAACAGCCCTGCAACTTGCGAAAAGTGCCGGCGCGAAGTTTAGTTTTGATCCCAACCTGCGCCCCGAACTCATGAGTGTTGAAACTGCTAGAACAACCCTTAGACCGTTCATAGAAGCGGCGGATGTCTTGATCCCGACCGAAGAAGAATTGCTATCCTTAACTGAGTGTAATACGGTTGACACGGCGATTAAGGCGCTGATGAGAACAAATCCCACCCAGATTGTCGTTGTTACACAGGGTAAGGCAGGATGCACCGTCTATCATGGAGATACTGTCGCGTATGTACCAGGGTTTTGCGTTGAGGAAGTTGACCCAACCGGCGCGGGGGATTGCTTTGATGCTGGTTTCCTGAGTGGATGGTTGAATGGAAAAGATTTGTACGAATCTGCCAGACTGGCAAATGCCTGCGGTGCATTGGCAGTCATGAAGCAAGGTCCTATGGCAGGGGCAGAGAAACTCGCGCATGTTCAATCATTCATGGCTGAAAGATGACCAAGTCCTGGTTAGATGCCGATATAATTGCAGAGCATAGTCTTGATATGCGGCAGTTCATGGATTTTCGAGAATCCAGGTTGCCAAATGGTATGCGTATCATCGAAGCCTACAACAGTAGCGGTCTCACATTCACGCTATTGCCCGACAGAGGCATGGATATCTGGTCAGCACACTATAATGGTATGCCACTAACCTGGATTGCGCCGGGATCGCCCCATCCGCCAGATTACGGGCAAAGCTGGTTGAGTCTGTTTAATGGTGGTTTGCTTACAACCTGTGGATTAACTCATGTCGGTCCACCGGAAGATGGGCGCGATATTCATGGCAACTACACACGATTATACGCTGAAGATATTCGTAAAAAGCAATGTAAACGAGGTCTGCGTCTGTATAGCAAAATCAATCAGTCATCACTGTTTGGTGAGCAATTAGAAGTGAAGCGTACCTATACCTTATCGCTTGGAATGCCCCGAATTGAACTTTACGATGAAGTAACAAATATTGGTGATAAACCAACACCTTTTATGTTGCTCTATCACTGTAACCTTGGTTATCCTGTTGTGCGTGAGGGCACTGAACTCATTGTTGCTAGCGATGTCTATCCGCGTGACGATAATGCAAAAGCCGGCGTGGACACATGGAATCACTATGAAGCAGCTTCCGTTGGATACGAAGAGCAGGTATTCTTCCATCATGTGCGTACCATAAAAGGTGAACGAAAAGACTTCGCAGTTGCCACCTTGCGAAATCAAGATATTGCGTTGGAATTTGCATGGAACACGCGCCAGATGCCTTATCTAACTCAATGGAAAAATACACGCCAGCGTATCTATGTGTGCGGCATTGAACCTGGTAATTGCATCCCAGAGGGTCAACATGCCGCGAGCAAATCAGGTCGCTTAGTGATGCTTAACCCGAGTGAGACCCACCGTTTTAATTTATGTATCGAAGTCAAAGATGGTGAAACTGTCGATGCCAAGAAGTTAAACATGCAAGAATTTGGGAAACCTGTTGAAGCATGTAACTTGTCAGATTATTCAAAATATACACATGACGGAAGTCAATGAAGGAGTTATACCATGAAGCAAATTAGCCCCGGACGTTATCGAGGATTAAAAACCACCAGTTTAGCCGAAAGCGATGTTTTTGGCATTATTGCATTTGATCAACGGGGCAGTTATCGCAACATGATGCCTGCTGGCTCAAGTTATGAATACCTCGTTCAAGTAAAGAATGAAATCATCGGCGCACTTTCGCAAAACGCTACCGCAATCCTAACCGACCCTTTCTACGGACTAAGTGCAACCATGCACATGTCGGGTAAATCCGGTTTGTTGATGGCACTCGAAAAAAGCGGATATAGCGGCGATGCAAGCTATCGCTCGACGGAACTCTTGGACGGATGGACACCTGAAAAAATTCGGAAAATGGGCGCAAGTGCGGTGAAGTTCATGGTTTACTATAATCCTCAATTGGAGGAACTCTCTGACAAGCTCGATCAACTTGTTGTCGACGTTGTTAAAGACTGTCATCAGTGGGATTTACCCGTCTTCTTGGAACCAATGTCCTACAGTGCAAATCCCAGCGTCAAGAAAGACAGCGCAGAATACGCGGCAGAACATTGTGAAATTGTCATCGAAACAGCGCGGAGGCTCTCGAAAACAGGTGCTGATGTGCTCAAGATGGAGTTTCCTCTTGATATTAAATACAATCAGAATCATGGGGACTGGCGTAGTGCCTGTGAACAACTAAGTGAGGCTTCCACAGTGCCCTGGGTGTTGTTGAGTGCGGGCGTAGACTTTGAACAATTCAAACCTCAGGTAGTAATCGCGTGTGAAAGTGGCGCAAGTGGTTTCCTCGCCGGGCGTGCTATCTGGAAAGAAGCGGCTACAATGTCCACTGAAGACCGTGCAAAATTCTTATCAACAAGAGCAACAGATCGGCTCAAAGAACTGCTAGATATTGCAGGCGAAAAATCACGCCCTTGGTCTGAATTTTACTCCGCAATGGAATCATCCGAAGACTGGTTCATAGCCTATGGCAAGGAGTCTGTATGACCGTCGACTATCGTATAAATCGTTTATTTGCGCCGGATGGCAAGTGTTTTGATGTTGCAGTGGATCACGGATTTTTCGGCGAGAGAGGTTTCTTAACTGGTATTGAAGACATGCACCGGGTGGTTGAGACACTGATCAAAGCCAATCCTGATGCGATCCAACTGAGTATCGGTCAAGCACCTCTCCTACAATCAGTTGCAGGAAAACATAAACCGGCATTGGTACTCAGAACGGATATCGCGAATTTGTACGGCAGTCAATTGCCACGCGCGCTGTTCAGTCGCATGATTCATGAGCCAGTGGAGCAGGCGATACGCCTTGATGCAGCTTGTGTGGTTGCAAATCTCTTCATGTTGCCTAATGAACCTGAAGTATGGGAACAATGTGTGCAGAACATCATGGCGCTTAAACCGCTTTGTGAACGTTATGGTATGCCCTTGATGGTTGAACCCCTGGTGATGCAAGCCAATGACGCAAGAGGCGGATATAGGGTCGATGGTGATATTGATAAGATTTTGCCACTTGTTCGTCAGGCGATTGAACTGGGCGCAGATATTATCAAAGCCGATCCATGTGACGATGTAAGTGAATACCATCGGGTAATTGAAGTTGCGGCGGGAAAACCTGTTCTGGTACGTGGTGGCGGTAAAGTCTCCGATCAGGAAATTCTCCAACGCACCTATGATCTCATGCAACAGGGAGCAAAAGGCATTGTATACGGACGAAATGTAATTCAACATGACAATCCAGACGCGATGACCAGGGCTTTGATGGCGGTTGTACATGATGGCACAGCACCGGAAGCTGCCCTGAAAATGATTGAAGGTGCGAGCAATGGTGAAACGTAAGATTCGTTTTGGCGTTATCGGCTTAGGTCTAATGGGGCGAGAGTTCGGGAGTGCTGTTGCACGCTGGATGCACCTGCTGGATTTAGACTTTGTACCTGTGATTACAGCGATTTGTGATACGAACGAAAGGCTATTTGATTGGTTCACAGACAATTTCAACACAATTACGGTGAAATCCACAAACTATCACGACTTGCTCAGCAGCTCTGATGTTGATGCGGTTTACTGCGCGGTTCCCCATAATCTCCATCAACAGCTCTATATAGATAGTATTCAGGCAGGGAAGCACCTGTTAGGCGAAAAGCCTTTTGGCATTGACTTGAATGCGAATTCAGCGATCATGAATGCTGTTAATTCTCATCCTGATTTGCTGGTGCGTTGCTCCTCAGAATTTCCGTTTTACCCTGGCGCCCATCGCGTAATTGAAGCCATTCGCCAAAATCCATTCGGTAAAATTATTGAAGTTGAAGCGGGCTTTCTACATAGTAGCGACATCAACCCCGATAAAGCTATTAATTGGAAGCGCATGATCGCCATCAATGGTGAATACGGGTGCATGGGTGATCTTGGATTGCATGTGTTGCACATTCCCCTGCGGTTCGGATGGATGCCCGCAAATGTGCGGGCTTTACTCAACAACATTGTAACCGAACGCTTTGACAACACTGGCGCAAAAGTCCCGTGTGAAACTTGGGATAATGCAACTTTAGCCTGTGAAGTTAAGCATGAGGACTATGGTGCCTTCCCGATGACCTTGAAAACCTATCGGATTGCGCCGGGCGAAACCAACACCTGGTACATAAAAATTTTCGGTACAAACTTCAGCATCCAGTATTCAACCCGTTATCCAAAATCGCTTTATACAATGGAATATCATGCTGGCGGAAAGCAAGTTTGGAGCGAAGAGAGCCTCGGATATAGTAGTGCTTATCCCACCATTTCCGGTGGTATTTTTGAATTTGGATTGTCGGACAGTATCTTGCAAATGTGGGCGGCATTTTGCGATGAATTGGTACACGGACGTGAAGATATGCAACAAGCATTTTATTGTGCAACACCCTATGAAACGGCGGAACACCATCGAATTTTGATGGCTGCCCTACATTCACAACGGGATCAGGCTGTAATTAGGATATAATTCAATTATCACCACGCCTAGGATAAGTCCTAAGCACAATTACTTTAACCAAACACACGCTATTTAGTTTTTACGAGGGATGATTATGGCACTCACGCGAGAAGAAAATCACAAATGGCAAACAATCGCTAAAGCATATCTGGATAGAGCAGGAATTGTTCTTACACCGGAGGAGCAAGAGAATATCGAAATTGCCGACCTTGGTTTGGGCGAATTCAGAGAGACAGGATTGGCTCTGGTGACTTATTATAACGACGAAAAATACTGTGCTAAAGAACTAATTTTGCTACCGCAACAGACATGCCCTCAACATTTTCACCCACCGATTCCTGAGATGGATTATATTGGCAAGCAAGAGACATTTCGCTGTCGTTGGGGAGAAGTGTATCTATATGTTCAAGGCGACCCTGTTGCTGACCCTAAAGCCACCCCACCAGAAAAACGGAAAAATACGTACACAGTCTGGCACGAAATTGTTTTGAAGCCCGGCGAACAGTATACGATCCCGCCACAAACCTGGCACTGGTTTCAAGGTGGCCCTGACGGTGCAATCGTCAGTGAGTTCAGCACACGTAGCGTTGATGAAGCAGATTTATTTACTGATGCTGACATAAGAAGAATGCCTGAAATCATAGACGACGAAGGTGCATAAATGGCATACGATATTGTTGTCAGCGGACAATTGTGCGCTGACCTCTTGCCAGATACGTCCAACTTGCCATTATCAGCGCTTTCCGCTGCTGGAAAGCTTTTCGAGGTGGACGCTTTAGTAATTTCTACTGGAGGGTCGGTGTCAAACACCGGTTTGGCACTTCATAAACTCGGCATACACGTTGGCATGATGACGACTGTTGGTGATGATCTATTGGGGCGTGTCATCATCGCAAAACTCAATGATCGCGATCCAACTCTTGGTGAGATGATCGCTGTTCGTGCGAATGAAGCAAGTTCTTATTCTATCATCCTTTCGCCAGAGAATGCAGATCGTATTATTTTGCATTGCATCGGTAATAATCAAAATTTTAGTCAATCTGACATCAATTTTGACATTGTGAAGCAAGCAAAGATTTTCCATCTGGGGTATCCACCTTTACTGCCACAGTTGTATGCCAACAATGGACAGGAGCTGGTGGCTATCTATCAACGAATTTATGATGAGGGCATCCTAACTTCTTTAGATCTGGCGCACCCTGATCCCAATGGACTGAGCGGTAAAGTTAATTGGAAACAGATACTCGAAGCAACGCTACCGTATGTCGATATATTTGTGCCAAGTATCGAAGAAATCGTGTTTATGACGCGACGATTGGACTATGATAATTGG
>CAIRDJ010000101.1 GCA_903877335.1 uncultured Chloroflexota bacterium
ATCAGCGCAAATTGTGCATCACTCATTAGGTGGTGACTGGTGGGGTTCAGGTCGCAATGCAGGGTGACAAAATCCGACTGGCGCAAGACTTCTTCTAGGGTGGTCAATTCCACGCCATACTGTGCCAAAAAGCTGGGATCAACCCCCTTGATGTCGGTTGCCATCACGCGCAAACCGAATCCAGGCGCGCGCCGAATGACCGCTTTCCCTACGCTACCAACGCCGATCACCCCTAAGGTGGATTCATTGAGTGCCCGTCCGCTGATTTTCTCCCATTGGTGACGCTTCATGTGCCGATCCATGAAGGGGATATTCCGCGCAAAGGCTAATATATAGCCATAAACGGAATCGGCAACTGGCTCACTAAAAGCGTTTGGGGTATTCAACACGCGCACTCCCCGTGCTTGGCAAGCTGCTTGGTCAATGGAATCGATGCCCGTTCCCCACTTGTGGATGACCTTCAAGCGTGGGGCGGCATCCAACACCCGTGCCGTGAAGCGATCATCCCCACAAATTGTCCCATCAATCTCCCCGACCCATTCTAGCAACAGTGCCTCTTCCATGCGTTCACGCACAGGGGGCAAGATGATTTCGGCATCGTGGGCGGTAAAAAGCGGGCGCAACCGTTCAATATGGGGTTGCATGTAGGGGGCAGAAACCATGATCTTCCATTTCATGACGACATCCTCGCATCAAAGTAAACTGTGATTTTACCATGCAAATGGCTAATCGGCAGGGGCACAATGTGACGCGAGATTTCCGTTTACAGGGACATAAAGTGGTTGAATCAATGCCGTGTCTAAAGATCCAGCTTTGGTGAGCGTGTGCGGTTTGTAGCACAATCCACAATTTACACGACCCTACTCGCCATTTACTATCTCACCCAATACTTATGGAATCAAAGGCACACTCATGATCGACAAACGCATTCTCGGCAAAGTCGTGGCAAAACCCATTCTCGAACAAGTTTCGCGACAGGTGGCAGAACTACAACGAAGGGGGTGGCAACCATGCTTGGCTTCTTTAGAGATCGGCGTCACGCCGGAAGTCTCATTGTACGTTCGCAATCAGGAGCGTGTAGCTAGGCAAGTGGGCATCCGATTTGAGCATCGTCAACTGCCAGCGCAGATCACGCAAGCAGAAGTATTAAGCACGATTCAAGCCTTGAATACCGATCCGCGCATTGGCGGGATTATCATGCAACGCCCTATTCCAAGACACCTGAGCTTGCACGCGCTTCAGGAGGCAATTCACCCCACGAAAGATGTTGAAGGCATGAGTCCGTTCAATATTGGGCGCGTGGTCTATGGAGACTCATTGATGGGTCCGTGTACGTCGGTGGCATCGTTGGAATTGCTCAAGTCCACTGGGGTAGAGTTAAGAGGGCTAGAGGCGGTGGTGGTGGGTCATTCAGAAATTGTTGGCAAGCCAATCGCACTTTACTTGTTAGAATCGCTTGCGACCGTTACGGTATGCCATCACGGCACGCACGACCTCCCATCACATACTCGTCGTGCGGATGTGGTGTTTGTCGCGGTTGGCAAACCCAATCTCATCAAGGCAGATATGATTAAGCTAGGCGCAATTGTCATTGATATTGGAATTAACCAAGTTGAATGCATGAATGAGGACGGTCAGCTACGCACCAAAACGGTGGGGGATGTGGATTATGAAGGCGTGTGCGAAGTGGCACGCTGGATTACGCCCGTGCCCGGTGGGGTGGGTCCTGTGACGGTGGCTATCCTCATGCGCAATACCGTGCAAGCGGTGCAACTGACGCGCCAACGTTACGAAAATAGCATGCAGGTGTAGAAGGGTATCTTGTGATTACTGAATGGGAACGCCTCGTGGCTTTTGTATCAGCGTCTTTCCATTCATATTGAGCAACGTGAAGCGTCAACATAATTATTTTGTGCTTCGGTTGCTGGTTAACAGCGCGTGGACGAGGCTTCCGACGAGCAACCCCCAAAACGGTGCCCCGATGGTGAAAAGCGAAAAATCCCCCGCCGTACACAGAAATGCGAGGATGGCGGCATCGCGCCCCTCTGGCTTTTCCAGCGCGTTCCCCAATGAGTTGGCTATGGTTCCACTCAATGCCAAGCCGGCAACAGTGGCAACCACCACTTTGGGGAAAATGGCGAACAAGCTAATCATCGTTGCTCCCAACAACCCGAAGACAATATGCCATACTCCTCCCATCACGGCGGAGGCATAGCGTTTATTGGGGTCGGGTTGAGCATCGGGACTCACCACCAACGCAGCGGTGA
>CAIRDJ010000102.1 GCA_903877335.1 uncultured Chloroflexota bacterium
AGTCATTGAGCGGAGCGATGGAGAAGAAGCAGGCATCAAAAGTATGATGGCTGTCATACGTGGGGGAGACTATCCCTTCGGCTACCTACAAAGCGAGCAAGGTGTGCATCGGTTAGTACGACAAAGCCCGTTTGATTCTTCGGCAAGGCGACACACCTCTTTTGCCAAGGTCGAGTTGTGGCCAGACATCAAAGACGACATCGAGATTGAAATCAACCCCACTGATATACGTGTGGATACTTATCGCTCTGGCGGCGCGGGTGGACAGCATCTACAGAAGAATGATACCGCTGTGCGTTTGACACACATACCAACCGGAATCGTCGTGCAATGCCAAAATCAACGTAGCCAAGCACAAAATCGAGAACGCGCCTTACAGATCTTAAAGGCGCGGTTGTTCGAGATAGAACGTCACAAACAAGAAGCAACGCTTGCCGAATTAAAAGGGGAAAATGTGGATGCAGGATGGGGAAATCAAATTCGCTCTTACGTGTTGCACCCTTATCAAATGGTCAAGGATCACCGCACAAACTATGAAGTTGGCAATACAGCATCTGTGTTGGATGGCAACTTGAATGGATTCATGGAATCTTATCTACGTGCCCAGTTGGAAAGGCTAAACAAAACTTAACCATTTAATCGCCAAAACAAGTGGGGAAAATTGGTATTTTAGTTGTTTGTGTGGTATTCTTCAGTCATATTGCTCCTCGATTGAACACCCCAACTTGCTTTTGGTCAGTTGGCGGGTATTGCTTTATTTGCGCCTCTCTGGTATGGTTATTGTTACGCTCGTTTACAGTCCTCGTGGCAAAACGAGTGGGCAGTGTGTTTTAAGCAACCTATCCATTTTTGTCCTAAGTTAACCTAGGGCAACTGACACTCAACCAACCAACCACCATACCAGGAGGAAATGTCTTGGAGGCTAAAGACTTCACAGCATTACGAATTAGCCTAGCATCACCAGAGGACGTTCGTGGCTGGTCGTATGGCGAAGTAACCAAACCAGAAACAATCAATTACCGTCGCCTACGCCCAGAAAAAGATGGTCTATTTTGTGAGGCAATTTTCGGTCCGACAAAGGATTACCAATGCTATTGTGGTAAATACAAGAATATCCGCTATAAGGGTGTGACCTGTGACAAATGCGGTGTGGAGGTAACTCGTGCATCCGTCCGCCGTGAGCGCATGGGTCATATTGAACTCGCTGCACCGGTTGCCCACGTCTGGTACACGCGCCGTGTGCCTAGCTATCTCGGCTTGCTGTTGGATGTCAGTCGCCGCAACCTCGATCGTGTCCTGTATTTTGCCCAATACGTCGTCACCAGTGTTGACGATGAAGCTCGCCAAAAGGCAAGCAAGCGTATTGAGCGTGAACTTCATGAGAAAGAACATGCGATTACCAACGAAATAGAAGGGCGTCGAATGATTGTCCAAGAAGAGCGCGAGGCTGTTTTTGGTCGACTTGACGATCGCATTGCAGGCATTGATGCGGAAATAAAAAATGAGATTGCTAAACGCAGTGATGAAATCGTGCAGGAAGCTCGATCGTTGCATCAGCGCATCGAGAAGTTGATTGGGCAGCGAGCCGATGAGGATATTGTATTTGGCGACTATGATGAAGTCATCATAGAGTCCGGCGAAACCACCTCTATTGGTCATCTTTCATCGGTGCAAGAACTCGTTAACGCGCTCCTTAATGAGTTGCAAAGCGACATGGAAGAAGAACGTCAGCAAGCGATCGCACAGCTCAAGTTAGACTACGAGAATTTTCGTGGCGACATGAGCGTTGGACTGGATGAACACGTCACTGATTTACAAAACCGCATCCAAACCATTCGTGACACTGCGCGACGCACGCGAGATGACCTTGAAAAGATTCATCGCGGACAATTCTTATCTGAAACACAATACCGCGAAATGAAGAATCGTTTTGGTAACGTTTTCGAAGCGAATATGGGTGCAGAGGCGTTTCATCAAATCTTAAGCACGCTCGACCTTGAAAGTTTGGCTGAGGAGCTTTGGATAGAGGTTCGCACCACCCGTTCAAAGCAACGCAAGAAAAAGGCGACCAAACGCCTTTCTGTCGTTGAAGCGCTTCGTAAAAGCAATAATCGTCCCGAATGGATGATTATGACTGTGTTGCCCGTCATTCCACCCGACCTGCGCCCAATGGTACAGCTTGATGGTGGACGCTTTGCCACCAGCGACCTCAATGATCTTTACCGTCGCGTCATCAACCGCAATAATCGACTGAAGCATTTGCTTGATTTAGCAGCCCCTGACGTGATCGTCCGCAATGAGAAACGGATGTTGCAAGAAGCGGTCGATAGTCTGATTGACAACAGCCAGCGTGGTAAGGCACTTAGCCGTCGCGGGCGACGTGAACTAAAATCATTGAGTGATATGCTAAAGGGTAAGAAGGGACGCTTCCGCCGTAACCTACTCGGGAAGCGCGTTGATTATTCAGGTCGTTCCGTTATTGTGATCGGTCCCAAACTGAAACTGTATCAGTGTGGATTGCCCAAGACGATGGCATTGGAGCTGTATCGCCCGTTCGTCATTAGTCGTTTGGATCGCAAAGGTTATGTCAACAATGTAAAAGGTGCTAAACGCCTGATCGAGCGCGAAAAGCCTGAGGTTTGGGAGGTTCTTGAGGAGGTCATCAAGGAACGACCTGTGCTTCTAAACCGTGCCCCCACCTTGCATCGCTTGGGTATTCAAGCATTTGAGCCTATTTTAGTCGAAGGTAAGGCGATTCAAATTCACCCATTAGTCTGTTCGGCTTTCAATGCGGACTTCGATGGCGATCAAATGGCGGTGCACGTTCCTCTCAGCGACAAAGCAGTAGCAGAAGCGCGCGAGCTAATGCTCAGCACGCGCAATCTCTTGAAGCCTTCTGACGGTAAGCCGATCGTCGGACCGTCTAAGGATATGTGTTTGGGGTGCTACTACTTGACAATGGATCCCAGTGTGGAGATTATCACCCGTCCAGAACGCGCCGACGAATTCCGCACCATCCATGCTTTGAAAGACGCAACCAAAAAAATTGGTATTGCTATGTATACCAATGGCTACTACTACAACATGAACTACGAAATTGCCAACGTGGTCTATTTTGAGGACATCGTTGTAGAGGATGAAAATGGGCGACAGAAGGTAGTAGAAAGCGCGATTGATCGCACCTTAAAAGCGGTTATCAGTGGTGAAGTGGATGCAACCTTAGCAAACGCAGTTGAAGTGCGCAAACTCCTCAAGAAACGGGGACTCACTGACCAACTCACCCTGTCCAACCTCTATGAACGTCGCCTCGTCACGGATATGGACGAAGTTGAATACCTGTATGGATTGGGTATTGTTGGGTTACACACCCCCATTCTCTTGGGTAACTACTATGATGAAAATCCACCACAAGATCAACCAGAGCCAACCACTATTGGGCGAGCCATTTTCAACCGCATCCTACCCGATGAAATGCGCTTTGTGCAAGAAACGTTGGGTAAAAAAGGATTAACCAACTTAGTGGGAGATTGCTACACCAAAATTGGCGCGGACCGCACAACGGATGTGGTAGATGCCATCAAGAACTATGGCTTTCACTATGCGACGATCTCTGGCACAACCATCGCCATCTCTGATTTGACCATTCCCGAAGAGCGCGGCGCGATCTTAGAGCGTACAGAAAAAGCCGTTGAAAGAGCAGAGAAAGACTTTCGACGGGGCTTGCTCACTGAAGATGAACGTTATCAGATCACGGTAGATCAGTGGACTAATGCCAAAGACACCCTCCAAGAGTTGATTCGTTCCACGATGGATCCTTACGGACCGGTCGCAGTAATGGCGTTGTCAGGTTCGACAAAGGGCGGTTTCGGTCCAATCACTCAACTAGCAGGGATGCGTGGGTTGATGGCAGACCCATCTGGACGCATCATTGACCTACCAATTCGTAGCCATTTCCGTGAAGGATTAACCGCGTTGGAATACTTCATTTCGACGCATGGTGCGCGTAAAGGTTTGGCGGATACTGCGCTTCGTACCGCTGATGCCGGTTACTTGACCCGTCGCCTGGTGGATGTTGCGCAAGACTGTATCATCAATCGTACAGATTGCGGAACCCAAAACGCCCAACTCATCCGACGCAATCAAGATATTGCTGGGCAAGATTTGAGCGAGCGCATTATTGGTCGGTGTGTGGCGCGTGATGTCATTGATCCAGAAACCGGTGAAGTCATCATTCGGCGTAATGAGTTGATTGTTGAAGATATTGCCGAGGCACTTGAAAAGAACAAGGCAATTGCTGAAGTTCCCGTTCGTAGCCCCATGACTTGCGCCTTGATCCATGGTATCTGTGCTTTGTGCTATGGGCGCGATTTGGGACGGGGTGAAATGGTGACAATTGGCACAGCTGTTGGGATCATTGCGGCACAATCGATTGGTGAGCCGGGGACACAACTTACCTTACGCACCTTCCACACTGGCGGTACAGCTAACGCAAGCGGGGACATCACAAGTGGGTTGCCTCGTGTGGAAGAATTGTTTGAGGGGCGTAAAAAACCCAAGGGTGAATCCATCATTTCTGATATTGGTGGAGTCGTTCGCCTGACCAAACGTGATGGAATTCGCATCGCCACAGTAACCGACAGCGAAGTTTTCAACGATGAATATGTCATCCCCGGTGATTGGAACATCGTGGTTGAGGACGATGTGGATGTTAAAGAAAATGACATTCTTGCCGAGTCCCCCGATGGCGCAGAAGTCACGCTTGCACGCATGGCAGGGCGTACCTATATCGAGTTTAATAACCAGAATGGATATAGCATTTTCATCCGCTATGAAAAGCGCAATGAAATGGAGTATGAGCTACCTTCCAACTCGCGGTTACTCACTGATATTTTTGATGGCGCGGTAATTAGCCCCGGTCAGCAATTGACAGAAGGTTCAAAGAATCCCCATCGTATCTTACGTATCTTGGGCGAGGAAGCAGCACAATTATACCTGTTGACCGAAGTACAAAAGGTATATCGTAGCCAAGGTGTGAACATTGCAGACAAGCACTTTGAAATCATGATTCGCAAGATGCTCTCTAAGGTGCAAATCACACGCAGTGGTAACACCAAGCTGTTGCCTGGAGAATTGATCGACAAGTTGCAACTGCTGCACATCAATACACAAACCATGGAACAAGGTGGAGAGCCAGCAGCCGGCGCACCCATTTTGTTGGGAGTGACCAAAGCGGCATTGAATACCGACAGTTTCCTGTCCGCTTCTAGCTTCCAACATACCATTCGTGTATTAGCTGGCGCGGCTATAGAAGGCAAAGAGGATAAACTGTTCGGGCTAAAAGAAAACGTGATTATTGGTAAACTCATTCCTGCTGGTACGGGCTTCCATACCTACCAAGACCGTGAATTGGTTGCCCCCAATACCAGTCTTGAAGCCATGGGCGCATTAGATTACGTCATTCAAGACGATGATGACGATGGTTTAATGGCTTCTGGAGACTGAGCAATCTTAGCAAGTCAAAAGCCATGATCTCAAGAGGATGGTTATTACGCCATCCTCTTTTCGATTAGGTTATGGTCTTCCCTCGTAATGGTTTAACCGTTCCATAGGGCGCACGGCGTCATAAATCATCCAGTATACAGGGCGTTCAACCGGATTCGCGCCGCTTATGGTCATGCTATATGCAACACGCTCATCACGGTTCTCTACCAAAACAGGCAATCCGAAGTTTAGATTCCACAAGAACATGCCCCCGACGTAGTCTAATGAATTTCCGATTTCAATGGCGCGGATCGTATAATGTCCTTGGTCATAGACATCATTGTATCCCATCCATACTTGGGGAGGCTCGCCTGATAACCGATCCCAAGTTGCCCATCCCACTTCAGTCAACCACAATTGATGGTTTTGATCCCCATTTTCAATCATGATGTTTCGATAGGTTTCAAGGGTTTCGATGAAAAAGAAATGGGTACTATCATCCCACCCTCGCTCATCATCCAAGTTACAGCACCTCGCATCAGGTGGATTGCCCCATCCATAAGGATGGACCCCAATGCCAATGTGGTCGTAATTCCCCAGTCCGCTTTGGTACATCTCGCGCAAGAAACGATGATCGTCAACTGAATATTCACTGTCACCGGTGGGTGCAAGTCCCGCTGTAATCACCAAAATCTGGGGAGAATATGCATGAATCGTCTGGTAGGCAACATCAAAATAACGCATGTATGAAGCACCTGAAAGGGGTTGACCTTGCCACTCTCGCAACAAATTCGGTTCATTCCAGATCTCAATGGCATCGATAGCCTGCCCAAATTCTCCCAAAATCAAGTTCAAGAAGCGAGCAAGCTGTTGAGGATCATCTGGAGGACCATCCTCCGCTAAATTAGAGCGTGACCAGTCGGGTGCCTTCGCAATGCTTAATAACACTCTGATTTGTCGCATTTGTCGGGCTTGTTCAATGTAAATTTCTAAACGTCTGAACGATTCTGTAATTTCATCTGCGCTGTTTGGTTGTAGGCTATCCCATGCCACCTGTATTTTAAGCCATTGAAATTGAAGGTCGGTTTCCACACGCTCCAAAATTTCGTTCCATTCATGCTGTTCTACAAATACAACCGACTGCACACCTAACTTATTGGTTGCCATGCCTGGAATTTCCGTACCTATTGGTGTGGGGACCAAGGTTTGTGTAGGGACATTGGTTGGGCTCGCGCTGGCTATTGGCGTAGTGGTTGGTAACGGCGTAGGTGTTAGTGTTGCGGTTGGTGTAGGAGCCTTGGTAGA
>CAIRDJ010000103.1 GCA_903877335.1 uncultured Chloroflexota bacterium
CCGAAGCGCGTTATGCCGAAATCCGCTTAACGGTGGATGGCACGGTCATGCTGGTTGACCTCGTGGATGAGAATCGCCAGCGGTTCGCCTTCCCGTAGCGTATCATTCTCATACGCCTAGCACGCACTCAAGGAGTTATACAACATGGACATCAATACGCTGCGCCAATGGATTGCTGAGCGCGACACCTACAGCATTTTAGAGACGGTGGATGTATTCACTGCGGAACGCACCATCATTCACGAATTTGATTATGTCATTGAAGCCCCCAACTGGACGCGCGATGGGCGGTACTTGGTTTACAACGCTGGGGGGCGCATGGTTCGGTATGAGTTGGCAACGCACACCATCGAAACAATCAACACGGACTTTGCCATTGATTGCAACAATGACCATGTTCTCTCGTCGGATAACACGGGGCTTGCCATCAGCCATTTCACGAATGAGGATGCCACCTCGCGCATCTACATTGTGCCGTTTGAGGGGGGCGTGCCCACGCTGGTGACGGAACGCGCACCCAGCTATCTGCACGGGTGGTCGCCTGATGGCGAGCGGTTAGCCTACTGTGCCGAGCGTGGGGGGTAATACGACATTTACACCATCTCGGTTAACGGGGGCGAAGAAACCCAACTGACCGATACGACAGGCTTAGACGACGGACCCGAATATTCACCCGATGGGCAACACATCTGGTTTAACTCCACCCGTAGCGGACTCATGCAAATCTGGCGGATGAACATTGACGGATCAGAGCAGACGCACATGGTCAACGAGGAGGCTAACGGGTGGTTTCCACATGTGTCGCCGGATGGCAAGTGGGTGGTGTATGTCGCTTATGCGGTGGGGGATGTGTCGCCTGCTGACCATCCTGCTAACAAACATGTTGAGCTACGCTTGATCCCGTCAACGGGGGGCGAATCGCAAACCATCATCAAGCTGTTCGGTGGACAGGGCACAATCAACGTGAACTCATGGTCGCCCGACAACCGCACCGTCGCCTTTGTTTCGTATCGGCTCAAACCGTAGCGTACCGCTTAACGACTGGAGGAGGGCAAGTAAGCATCCCCTGCCGTAGCCATCGGGGGGAGTTCCAGCGTGCCGTTCACTTGATCCAACGTGAGCAGGCAATCTTGCAGGCGCAAGACCAAATGCGCATCATGGGGCACGATCAGGTTAAGCGTGCCCTTCACCAAGCCTTGCAACACCGCGCGTTGGAGCAACACCACATACACCCCATCTGCGTTATATTCCGCGCCAAACCGCCACCCAAACGGGGGCGTGACATCTATCGTGGCTTGCACGCTGGGTTGTTCCCACCGCACCACGCGCACGCCCACCTTGTGCGCATGCAGGTAAACCGTGCCGGTTGGGGTTTGCATGGGGAATGACCACGTGTGCTGATGGTGGGTGAGGGCAACCGCGCGTTGGGTGAGGGTGAGGAGGGTGTTCAGGTTGGGCATGCTCAAGGATCACTCACAGGCTAATGGACACCGCCCATCATAGCGCATCTTGTCGGTTACGACGAGGGCTACCGCGCAACGCCCTCCCCGGCGTATGCTAGGACGACCTGCTCCGATGGAACGCCTCGCGCTTTGAGGGCATCTACCAGCATTTTGTCGTTATGATCCAACTCTATGATGATGTGACGGTCAACAATTCGTGCAAACAGGGCTATCCCGACCAGACGTTTTCCGCGCACGACGGCAATATCCACGACGGTATACAGTTGTTCGACATCATTGCGGGTGAGATAGGCATGAACGTTCAAACCTTCGCCCGTATAATTTTCCAGTTCTTCGATCAAGATTTGCTTGAGAGTGGGGGTATCCATTCTATTGTCCAACCCGCTTTCTTCAGGCTACCCACAACAATCTGGTGATCGTGAACTTGAGCTGGCATCTGTTTCCATCCTTAACAACGATAGAATCATTCGCTGAACAGGTCTTAAAGCCTCCCTCATTTTCACCGATGTTCATCCCACTCTTCACGTAGAGAATGGACATATTCCTGTGCATCCATTCCCTGCCAGATTTCCTTGCCCAAGCCACGCAACTCTGATAAGCGGTGGGGTGGTTTGAGTGGGGTGGTTTCCATCCAGTCCATCAATAGCTTTGCCAATTCTTCTTGTTCATGTGGACTGAGCAATTTCGCTTGTTCCAGTATGTCGGCAACTGACATGGCATCTATCCCCAAGTGTATACTACTTCGATTATACGCCCATTCTACCCGATATGCGCCACCGTGTGCGTAGCTACCCCCTCACTTCAGTTCCTGCTCGGCAAAGTATTCCAGCAGGTAGCGGTGACGGAAGATGTAGCCCCCTCCCACCTTGCGCAACAATCCTAACCGGGTGCACTGATCGAGGAAGTTTGCATAGTTCCCTAGCCTGATGAACCCCAATGCGCCCCGTGCGCCTGGCAACGC
>CAIRDJ010000104.1 GCA_903877335.1 uncultured Chloroflexota bacterium
AACATAGCCAAAACCGTCTGAATGTTGCACAGACCACCCTATCGGTAGTTGTAACATGAGGTCAAGATCAGTTAATTCCGCTTCATTGGTCAACAGGGAGTAACCTTGCTCATCCAAAAAAATTGGCTGTAGGGTTTGGAACATGGCATACACGATCGCTTCAAGAAATTTCAGTTCCCCCACCGCCGCATCAATGGAAGCATAGCCCACTAACCCGTTGTTCTCAAAACTCACCACCATTCCACTGGAATAGCTTGATTCATATCGAATGAAGATGGCTTCGGTTGCACCCAGCGTGACGTTTTCAACCGCGTGAATGAGGGCGGCAGTTTCGGTTGGAATGTGCGCAAGGTAATAATCTGCCACTTCTTGATGGGTTTGCCCAATATTGGCAAGGGTGGACTGTGAGAGAAAGGTGATGATGAACATACTTGGCGCAAGCGTCTCTAGCGTGCTGATGTTTTCCAAGGTTTGACGGGAATTGGTCAGGGTGAATAATCCCCCGGATTCTGCCGTTTCAACCGCGTACCAATCATAGGGGTAGGTGAAGTTAAAGCCAGTTTGATAGGAAGCGTACTGTCGTGCGGGAGGACTAGTTGGCACTTCTTGAGCAAAAGCAACCGTTCCCCCTAACAACATCATCCAGACCAAGATAATGATACGACGCATGATCTACCCCTCCCGTCCAACTAAAGCGTTGCGCCAGTACGGTACAGGCTCCCACTGTTGAGAGTCGCTGGCTTTGAACAAAGTTTCTAGTAAAGCGAGATCGTTGTAGGTTTCAATTGGGGTGTTGAGGTGTGGGGTGCCATGTTGGATGGCATCGGCAAACGCTTCAAATTCCTGCTTGATGCCGTTTTCACCCTCAAAGGTTTCGATTCCGTTTGCCGTCACCTGCTTGAGGGTATCGCGCATCACGTACAATTCCCCCAACTCTCCCACGATGGTGAGTAGTTGAGGTTGCTGGGTGCCCACTTTATAAGTCACGGCGTGCGTGCCCACTAACCCCTCTTCAAAAGCAAAGCATGCGACCAATGTATCTGGGATGGTTGGCGCATGTAACCCGTTGTTGATTGCCTTACTGCTCACTTGAACGGGATTGCCTAACACACTTCGCCACCCCGCCAAATGATGAATCCCACCGTCGAGGATGAATCCGCCCTGGAATTGGGGATTTGCTCGCCAATCGGTTTTGATGTAGGGGCTGTTGGCAACATGCGAATAGACCGCCCAATGTGCCATGCGTGGCTTCCCGATCATGCCACCCTGCAAGACAGCGTGAGCCTTGCGAATGCCCTCACCGTAGCGGTAGTTCTCCGCCACCATCCATACTTGTTGGGGTGTGGTTAACCATTGCTCAATCAAAGCGTGTGCCTCTAGGGTGGTGGCGGCAATCGGTTTTTCGCTGATGATGTGCTTGCCAGTCGAAAGCGCAAGCGCGATAGACTCCGCCAGCATGGGAATGGGCAAGAGCACATCAACCGCATCCAGCGCAGGATGAGCAATGAAAGCGTGGAGATCGTGGTAAACCTGTGCGGGGCGGGGTAACAGTGCGTTGAGTGCGTCAGTGGAGGCTTGGCTTCGGGCACACACAGCGACGACCTCAAAGCGATCCGCCAGACGCAACAAGGCAGGAATATGTTGCCTTTGGGCAAAGATGCCCGCGCCCAATAACCCGATTCGGATTTTTTCCATACCGAAACCTACTTCCTCTGTATTTACAATCTACGAAAACAGATTATAAACGGTCGAGTGAGGTTATAGCAGTCTTCAGTGTTTGCAACCATAGCATCAAGAGGTTGTGTGCTAAAAGCGTTCAAAACCCGTGCATTCATTCTAAAATATTCTCGCTTCGGG
>CAIRDJ010000105.1 GCA_903877335.1 uncultured Chloroflexota bacterium
TTCGTAACCATTGAGGGTCTTGCCGATCAGTGGGTCGGGGGTAGCCATGCTATCTGCTCGCTTAGGTTGAACATCCGATGCTGCCCTGCATTATATATCCACTTGCACCACGAGCATAGCCACCCGCATACGGATTCACTCATCTACAAATGACATCTTGCAAATGCTTTCCCTAACGAAACGCGGCGAGGTCTTGCGTGGCGCGGTTGCGTTGAAATTCGGTGACCATCAGGCGACTCCTATTGGACGACAACCCAAGTTGGCGCTGGGTGCATATTATTCTCTACTTGGTTCAAGTTAGTAACGGGAGTGTATGGGAGTCGAACCCACCGTAGCTTGTTCCTAGCAACCTACCGAGCGATTTTGAAGATCGTGGCATCCACCGGGACACGAACACCCCCGCCCCACAGTATAGCCTGATTACCACCCGACCACAAAGACCCGTTCTAGCTGTTCGCGTAGGGGGGCGAAGCGGTCGATGTCGAATGAGTCTTTAAGGATGACGAATAAGCACAAAATGGCAAGCATCCAGACCATGAACAAGAATAACGTGAGGCGGTTAACGGGTGTGGGTTTCATCGAATGGACAAGACCGAAATCATAAAACTGTTGAAGAAGACTTGCATCCCCGTGATAATCAAGGTTGTACCCGGAATGGTTAGGCGTAGCGTCTGTTGATAATCGAGATCACCAAAGCCAGCTCCTCGCCAAATGGATACCGTCACCGCATAAAAGCCGATGCCCACTAAGGTGATGAGCAGTCCGCTCACCAACCCCCAACCTAATGAGAAGGATTGAATGCCCTGCTCTAGTCGCTCGTTAGCAGGTAGGATGCCAATCCTAAGCGTATACATCCGCGCGAACAACGCACTAAACAACAGTTGTACCCCCAAAATCCACGCGGTTGCCCCCACTAAAAGGGTATGTACATCCAACGTGATGCCGAATATACCCAACGGACGGAAACCCAACCCTAACAGAATGATCGCCCCCAGCGCAAGAAAGCACAAACTGGGGTAAAAGAACAACCAACGTGGACTATACAACAACATGAACCGCAAATGTCGCCAACCATCGCGCCAAGTTCGTAGGTGGGGCGGGCGCGAGCGTCCATCGGGATGGAGGGTGACGGGAACTTCGGCCCAACTGAGATGCTCTAGCGTTGCGCGTATGACCATTTCGCTGGCAAACTCCATGCCATGCGTCTTGAGGTTGAGGTTGCGCATGGCGACGGTATCAAAGGCACGCAACCCACAATGAAAGTCGCTAAAGGGTGAGCCAAACAAAACCCGCCCGATGAAGGTCAACACAGGATTGCCTAACCAACGGTGCAAGAACGGCATGGCGTTCGGCTTGATTTCACCCCGCATGCGTGACCCCATCACCAATGCTTTGCCCTGTCGTAGTTCTTGAATGAACGGGATAATTTCGCTGAAGTCGTAACTATCGTCAGAATCCCCCATGATGGTATAACGCCCGTTGGCGGCGAGAATGCCCGCCCACAACGCTGCACCATAACCGCGCATGGGCACGTCAACCACCCGTGCCCCCATGCGTTCGGCGATTGCCTGCGAGCCGTCTGTGCTACCGTTGTCAGCAATGAGGATTTCATAGCTCGTGATTTGTGCGCGTTGTGCCCCAAGACGTGCCTTGCGGATGCACACCTCTAGGGTTTCTGCCTCGTTTAGGCACGGCATTAAAATGGTGAGTTCCAACGTCACAAGGTCAACCTCTAGCGGTTTGCCATCTTCCCACGTTCATCATACGGCATAGCAGGAAAGATGGCTATAGTCACCGTGGTGGCTTATTGTCGCCAGAAGCGTTCACTGAGGTATTTGTACCCGTTATCGCAGAAGATCGTGACGATGGTTGCGCTCTTGCCTTCGTCGGCAAGTTGCTCTGCCAAGCGGACAGCTGCCACCATGTTTGCCGCCGCGCTAATCCCAACGAGGTAGCCCTCTTCACGCGCTAGGCGACGCGCCATCGTGTACGCCTCTTCGGTTGCCACCGTGACGTTTTGGTCAGCGATGGTGTCATCATAGATGCCGGGACGAATGGCGGTGGGAATGTGCTTGAGACCTTCTAAGCCGTGAAAGGGGGAATCAGGTTGCATGGAGACCACTTGCACGTTGGGGTTATACGCCTTCAAACGGCGACCGTTCCCCACCAGCGTGCCGGTGGTGCCCAAGCCCGTCAAGAAATGGGTGACACTACCGCGCGTCTGCTTCCAAATTTCTACCGCAGTGCCGTTGTAGTGTGCCTGCCAATTGGCAGGATTGTTGTATTGGTCAGCATAGTAGTAAGTGTGTGGTTCTTTCGCCGCCAACTCACGCACCGCCTCAATCGCCCCATCACTTCCCTCTAGGGGATCGGTGAAAACGAGGTCAACGCCATACGCTTGTAAGATGGCAATGCGTTCTGGGCTAACGTTTGCTGGCAAGAAGAGCTTCACGCAATGTCCACGCGCTGCCCCGATCATGGCATACGCAATGCCCGTGTTGCCACTGGTGCTGTCCATCAGGATGTTGCCGTGACCAAGCCAACCGTTTGCCTCTGCCCGCAGAATGATGTTGAGGGCGGCGCGGTCTTTCACGCTTCCGCCAGGGTTTGCCCATTCGGCTTTGGCGTAAATGCGCACATTTTCTGGAAGGTGGGCGGTGATACGACGGAAGCCAACCAACGGGGTATTCCCAATGCGATCTTCAATAGCGATTGGCTCGGTGATTTCAACATGAGAATGACGAAATTGAGTGGGTGTAAATTCCGTAAGATTGATGCCCATTGTGTGATTTGATCCCTGACTGAACACATACAACAACATTAAAGCGCGTGGTATCCCTAAGACTGGGCACGCCGAAAGTCTGGCTACGATGTCAGCAGATAATGTGGTTTTAGAAAGAAGGAAACCGAACGCTGACCCTACAGACGAATGAATGTCATGTAGCGACAACAGTATGTGTTATAGAGGCGGTACAGGTGGTGTGTGTCAAATTCGTTCATGTGTTGCAGTGTAACCCGTTGAGATGAGGTTTGTCAATTGATTGGGTGCGTTCTATGGCAAATGCACATGTATTGTTCTAAATGAGTAGAACGCACCCAACCGCTCAACCTTACTTGCCGTAGCTGATTTTCGCTCATGAGTTCGGGACACCGATGGGCGCGGGCACGCCAATGGGCGCAGCGGTCGCGGGTTGAGCGAGCGACGGAGTCCCGCTAGACGGTGTAACTTGTCCGCCACTTTGGCATGCCCCCTGTGCAGTTAACCGCTTAGACTCCGCATCGAGTGAATACAGCAACAAGTTTGCCGCCGTGTATTGTTGTTCTGCCGCGCAATAATCCAGTTGATTCATCAACAGATCGGCATAGTTCAAATAGGATTGATAAAGTCGATTTTTGACATCGGCATAGGTGGGGTTTTGGGCGTAAATGGCAGACCACTTGGCGATCGCCGCGCCGGGGTTGATCTGATCCAAACTCACCGCATCCAGATACAAGCCTGCTACAAATCGCTCATAGCCTAGCTCCCCAATATCCCCATACAGCAATGCCTGATCCGCCACGATGATGCCTTGTGCCAATTCGCCACTACGGAACAACCCCAGCGCGTGGGCACGCAAAGCCTCTAGCATCAAAGTTTGTACCGCTTGAGTTTGGTAGGTGGCATCCAACGCCATCACGGAATCCAGCAGCTTGGCGGATTCGGCATATTGCCCATTGTTATAGAGGGTTTGCGCTTGGGTGAATAGCACCGCGACATCAAACAACGGGGCGTTCGCATCCGCTACGGTGGGGTTGGGCGAGGGTAGCACGGTTGGGGCAAGCGCGGGCGCAGCGGTGAGAGTGGGGGTGGGGGGGACGGCAAGCGTCACGGAGAGTTGCGTTGCGGTTGCATACACACTTCCCAACTCTACCGGAGGGGGCGTGAGCGAAGCAAGCCCCATCAACCTTTGCTCCAATAGCAACGTATTCCCGTCCGCGACATCGCGCGGAATCCACGTGGTGAGTTGCTCTTGAATGACCGCCTGTTGGGTTTGCAAGGCATACACACGGATGGTTTGTGCCCCGTTCGCCCATCCCCATAAACCCGCCCCCATCATGAGCAAGGCACTCAATCCGAACGCCATCACCGTTATCATCCCCCACAACCAACACCCAGGACCGCTGCTGTCCGCATTAGGCGTTTTTGCTTGAGGGGACTGGGTGCGGGTGACGGGACGATGGGGTTGGGTTTGATCGTTTAGTTCAGTCATGCTAGGGTTCTCATGTTGTGTCGTGTGGCATTATAGCGAAGCCAATACGGATGTTAAGTGTACACCACAACCGAAAGCATTATGTTATACTAGATCGATACCAGTCATAGGTTCAACAAACCGCGTTTTGCGAAAGGTTCACACATGGCATCTCAATCTTTCTTCGATAAATTGAATACCCTCATCAGTGCCAACATGCACGGCATGGTGGATCGTGCCCTAGAGGCGAACTCTGTTAAAGTGATGGATGAATACATCCGCCAAGTAGAGCGCAACCTCGAGGAATTAGAGGAATCGACCGCCAACGTAGGCGGAACGGTGCGCACGCTCAAGCGTAAGTACGAAGATTTTGTTGCGCAAACAGAAAAACTAGACCGCGACATTGATACACTCATCATCAAGGGCAAGAATGATTTAGCTGCTGCTGCCCAAACTGAACTCAATGGGAAGCAGAAGATGACACAGGAATACTATAAGCAGTGGCAAACGCAAGAGCAACAATACCAAGCGATGCTCAATATGCGCCTTAAGCTGGAGGCAAAACTGACCACCGTCAAGCAAGAACGCCAACAGGTACAGGCTTTGATGGAGTTAGCTGTCGCCAAGAAGCAAACGTTAAAGGCGGTTAAAAGCCTTGATGATGTTGTAAAATTGGGCGACCAAGACGTGAATCGTATTGCCTCTTCCATCCGTGAGCGCATTGACCAAGAAGATGCCCGCCTTGAACTTGCCACCAAGTCCATCTCTGACCAAGTGAACGAAGCCGTCGCCAGCAGTGAAATTGACCTGCAACTGGAAGAACGCCGTCGCCGCTTATTGGGCAATTCCTAAACGCTGTCGCTTTCACAGGGGAGTCTGTACGGATTCCCCCATTTCTAAACACCCATCCCACTGAAAGAGGGAAACATGGCATCCTCACCACATTATCTCACTGCAGGGGCAAAGCCCTTCTTTCATCGTGGCTCAAGCGTGGGGTGTTTGTGCTTGCATGGCTTCGCCGCTGCCCCTGCCGAAGTGCGCTGGCTTGCCGATCATCTGGTGCAACAACTGGGTTGGACGGTTTACGCTCCGCGCTTAGCTGGGCACGGCACACAGGAGCGCGACCTCATCCGCACGCGATGGCAGGATTGGTACGCCACCGCCCTAGACGGCTACGAAATCCTGCGCCAGCAGTGTGAACACGTGTTCATTGCTGGGTTTTCGATGGGGGGCATGTTAGCCCTCAAACTGGCAAGCGAGGTCTCGGTTGATGGGGTGGCGGTGCTTTCTGCCCCGTTGTGGTTTGATCGCTCCCAAGTTCGTCTGGTGCAGTTGCTCCATCCCTTCTTCCCGATGTGGAACATCGAACACGATCAGGCGTTGGCGCAAGCCATCCTAGATGAACAGCAAGCCCGCCAAGAACCCGTCATTGGGCGCACGCATTACAAACGCTGGGCAACCTCTGCCATTGACCAGGTGCATCAACTGGCGCAAGTTGCCTGTGAGTGTGCTCCCCGTATCGCGTGCCCCAGCGTGTTGATTTATGGAGCGCGTGATGAACTGGCGTTGCCTGCACACATGGACTACCTCGCCCAGCAAATTGGCAGCAGCGTGGTGCAAACCCACCTCATTCCAGAATGCGATCACGTCCTCACCCAAAACTGCCACCATCCGCACGTTTTTCAACAGGTGGAAGCCTTCTTCCGCCAGCATCTCACCGCGTAGGAGGTTCATTCCCATGTCTTTTGGCGCGTACAACTTGCAAACAGACTTACAAGAACTCAAGAATATGATCGCCTCCTTACCCACCTACCTTAAAGGGGATCAGTTATATGGCTCGGTGGGGGGAGGGTTCTTCACAGGGGGGCGCAACCCCAACCTCACCATTGGGGGGATTCTATTGCGCGTGCGTCGCCTTTATGCGTTGCAAACCCGCTTGACGGATTCCCAATTGCAAACCTTGCAACAAGCGCAGCATGCCCATCAGGCAACCGCGCAACAACACGCCGAACGGTATCGCGCTCGCTTGGAACGTGAGGCACATTCACGCTTAGATGCCATCCTGCCGTTCTTCAAGGAATGTCAACAAACCCCCGCCCAATGCCGTTCCATCTACCTGCCTGAAGTGCTACGGCGCACCATCACACAAGAAATCCTCACCCACTTGAGCCAAGACCACCCCGTCCCGACAGAGTTGAGTCAAAAAGTCGCGCTAGTTGATCGGCGGTTGCGCGGGGTGATTCGCCCGTCGGAGTTTGTGTGGGACGCAACGCTCGCGGAGGTCTATCCTGCTGAGGCGTTCTGGTGGATGTACATGCGCCCGCGCGAGGTTGGCGACTGAATCGGACGGGCAATTCCCCATCCGATGAGCGCGTGTCTTAAACATTACAAATTTGGTAGGCTTGGCGCAATGCCTGTGCTGGATCGCCCAGCGGGATGAACTCCTGCCCCAGATAGCCATGATAGCCCGTGTCGATGATGGCGCGGACAATAGCAGGGTAATTCAATTCTTGGGTGTCGCCAATCTCATTCCGACCGGGGCACCCCGCAGTATGAAAATGCCCGATGTATTGGATGTTGTCGCGGATGGTTTGGATGACATTCCCTTCCATAACCTGCATGTGGTAGATGTCATACAATACCTTGACCGCTGGAGAATTGACCGCTTTCACTACGTCCACACACCACGCCGTACTATCCCCCATGTAATCGGGATGATCGACCTTGCTGTTGAGGGTCTCTAAAACCAATTGCACCCCTGCCTCTTCGGCACGCTTTGCCACCCGTGATAACGTGCTGGCGGTGACTTCTGCGCCAATACGATCATCTAACCCGTTGCGGTTGCCACTGAAAACAATCAGGTTGGGAATGTGCCACTGTTCAGCAATGGCAATGCGTTCGGTCATCATCGCCACCAAACGGTCGGCGTTCTCGTGTTTGTTCAAGCCATCTTCAAGGGGAGCGTGCCCTTGCATGGCAACCAAGTCTAACCCATGTTGACGCACCAAGGGGAAATAAGCTGGATCAAAAACCTCAATGCCTGTATAGCCCACCTCAACCGCAACCCGCACCAGTTGTTCGGGGGTGAGGGGGGTATGTTGATAGCACCACCATAAAATAGATTGCTTCATGTTCTATCTCATTTCGTCTCTCTAAGTCACTAAAATAGCCATAGCACTGTCCGCACAAGTCAACCCGATTGCTAGGCAGAAAGCGTCGCTGGTTGGCATTGGGAGCTGGGTAGTTGGTGGTGGTGGAAACCCTCAACGATGCCTACAGGTTCATCCAGCACCACCGCCGACTAGGATTACGGGCGATAAGGCGACAGGCGCATAATTGGTAGCACCGTTTCTGTTACCTCACCCTCTTCTAGTTCGACGCGGTACACTTGGGCTTCAGGACGAGAGGCAACAGCGCGCAAGATTTGACCATCAACGAAATGCAAAGCTGCGCCTTCGTCAAGCCCATAACCGTTGGTGAGCTTGCCTGCTTTTAGCAACTCATGGTGACGGGGGCGACGTTCATGCTCGTGGTCATAATGCGGAGAGCAAGACGCATCAATGAAGCCCAAGCACGCAATAGCGTTCAACTCAAACGGGATCGAGTCCGTGGTGGCAAAGCGAAACCAACAAATTGCGCCTGCACTAATGCCGGCTAAAACGATGCCAGCTTCGAGCGCGTTGCGCAGGATGATGTCCACTTCCCATTCGCGCCACAGTGCCAGCATGCTACGGGTGTTTCCCCCGCCCACATAGATCACATCCTGCTCCATCAAGAAGCCTTCGATGTCTGCGGTGTGGGGCTTGAAGAGCGACAAATGCGATGGGCGACAACCCAACTGCCGAAAGGCGGTGTAATAGTTGGTGATGTAGGTATCAGAATCGCCGGATGCCTGCCCCAAGAATGTCACGGAGGGGTCGGGCTTGTGTGCTTGCTCCAGAATGTAGCGATCTAGCGCGAGGTTGTGCGGTTCTTGACTGAACCCGCCCCCACCCATAGCGATGATTTGTTGCGTGGTCATGGTTTCCCCTTAGATATAAAGCCGTCCAAAGCCTAACACCAACAGGACAATCACCAAGATGAATGCCAAGATGCCCATGCTACGTAAGTCATTCACCACATAGTAATATTGCTTTTGAAGTTCCTCTACAGAAACATCACGGGTGGGCGCGGCAAGACGTTGCGCCACTTGTTCCGCCGTCATCTCATTAGAAGCGGGTTTAGGCGTGGCAAGCGTGCCCCGTTGCGAAGCGCGGGTACGGGTGCGAGTGGATTTAGGAGAAGGTTGGCTACTCATGATTTTTCCTCGTGGGTTGGTTAACCCGTTCTTTCTGCAAAAACAACAA
>CAIRDJ010000106.1 GCA_903877335.1 uncultured Chloroflexota bacterium
AGAGGGGTGCGCTCCCGAAGGCTTGCCCATTGACGGGCGCATGTCACAAGCCTTTCACCGTCACCACTTGGGGGTGGATATTGCCGTGCCCGAAGGGGAGTTGGTTTTCACCACTCATAGCGGAACTGTCACGTATGCGGGCTGGAGTATGCGCGGTTATGGCTATCTAGTGATTGTGCAAAGTGGGGCATTTATCACCTATTATGGGCACAATTCCCTATTACTGGTGGAAGTGGGGCAAGTCTTGACCAAAGGGCAATCTGTCGCCTATAGTGGCAACAGCGGTAATAGCAATGGATCGCATGTTCACTACGAAATTCGCCTCAATGACCGCAACGTCAACCCGCTCACTTTTGATGCACGTGCCTACCAAGTTTGCTAGGCAAAGGATCGCCCGATGATGCTTCCTGCGCAACATCCCCAACCACGCCCCCGCACCCGCTCGGCTTGGTTTCTTTCGTGGCGGTGGCGCGTGTCGCTCCCACTGTTCATTGTGTTGGCACCGCTCCTTGTGTGTGGCACATACGCGCTGGTGACGTTGCTCACTGCCGAAGTGGTAGCTGGGCAATCGCAACAATTCACCCGCCAAGTGGATGCGCTCAACGCGCAATTGAACGCCACCTATGCCGAACACCTGCAAGATGTACAACGGGTTGCCTTCACGGTGGATGTGCCCCTCGCCGTACAGATGCGCCAAACCGATTTCCTGCGTGATCTGCTTGAGCCGTTCGCGCGTGCCAGTGGCATTGATGCGCTGTTCGTCACCGATGCGGACGGCGTGGAGTTGCTCGGGTTGCGTTACGTCCCTCAAGCGAACGACTACGCCGCCAATCAAGGGACACGGTTTGACGCGCTTGTTCCCGTTCAACAGGCACTACAAAACCAATCCGCGCACAGTGCCATCTTGCAAACTCCCGAAGGCGCGTTGCTCGTGATGGGTGGGGCGGTGCTGAATGACGGTAGCGTGGTGGGAACGGTCATGATTGGGCGACAGCTGAACGACTTGGCGAACGCGCTTGAACGCACCCAAACCTTGCGTCTTGCCCTGTACAGCACAACGGGAAGCCTCATCACCGCTACCCTAGACGGCGTTCCCAACACGCTGGAGGGCACGCCCACCGCCCAAACCCAAGCGATCACCCTCAACGATCAAGCATACTGGTCGACAGTGTTGCCCTTCCAGTACGGGAGCGACACGCTCGGATGGATGGCGGTCTACTTGCCGAACGTTGCCCAAACCACGCTAGGCGCAAGCCAACAGCTGATTAGCATCGTCGCTTCGGCAACAATGGGCATCACGCTGGTGCTGGTGTTTGTGGGCGTGTCACGCTTTAGCCAGCGTGTGGAGCGCGTCCAACGCACCGCACAGGCATTGCAACACGGGCACGCCTCCGCCCGAACGCACCTGCGCCCCAATGATGAGGCGGGCGCGGTGGGGGTTGCGCTCGATCGCTATGCTGACCAAGTGCAACATGAACAGCGTGTGTTACAACAGCTGTTGCAACAGCAACGCCAAGACCTGCTACAGATCTATGCCGTTCTAGCCTCCATCACGGATGGCGTGCTGGTACATAACCTACACGGGCAAATCACCTTCATGAATGAATCGGCTCGCCAATTGTTGCTGGCACACCCCCACGAAAGCCCCACGCGCCTGTTGGCAAATGTCGCCCACGCGGTTGAGCGTGACGCAGGCGTGGCGGTTGCGCCCGGCATCTACACGTTGGGCAACTCCCAGCAGGTGGCATGGGGTCAACGGGTGCTGACCGTACAAGTGGCGATGCTCACCAACGAACTGGGGCAACGCATGGGCACGGTGATCCTCCTACGCGATTCCAGCGCGGAACACCAGCACCAGCGTGAGAACGACCGCCTACGCGCGGAGATCGCCCAGATGCGCGTGTCACCCGTTCCCCAGCAGGACGACCTTCAACCGTCCGTTCCCCTCTTCACGCAGGCACTGGCAGGCAAAACCAGCACACTTCAACGCCTGATCGTAACCATGCGTGAGCTACAAGTGGACGACATCCACGAACTAGAGCGACACCTCAAGCCGATTTTGCTCGATGCGTTCGTGTGGACGCTGGCGAACGATTGGCGACAGATTGCCCAAACCGCCCAACTTCAGCTACACGTCTTGGTTGCGGTGCAGGGGTTGGTGACGCTGGGGGATGAAAAACGCTTGCGTTGGGCGTTCGGCAACTTGCTAGATAATGCCATCCGCTACACGCCCCCACACGGCGCACTGACCATCGAGATCACCGATGCCGACGCTGGACAGGCAACCTTGCGTGTGCGTGATAACGGGGTGGGGATTGCCACGCATGAACTAAAGCATGTGGGGGAACAATTCTTTCGGGGGACACCCACCC
>CAIRDJ010000107.1 GCA_903877335.1 uncultured Chloroflexota bacterium
ATGACGTTGGTGACGCTCTTCACCCTTTTGTTCGGCATGGTTGTGTTTTGGAGGATCGCTTAGATGGTGCGGAACAAGGCTAGGGTTGAACCGAACGCAACAATATCGCCATCGCGCAGCGTTCGCCCGTTGCCGTCTACCGCCACCCCGTTAATCTTCGTGCCGTTGGCACTGCCCAAATCGGTTAAGACCCACCTGCCATTCTTGAGCGCAAGCCGAGCATGAGGGCGCGAGACAGAGGGGTCTTGCAGTGCGATTTCCCACGTGGCGCGGTTGGTCGCCCGCCCCACCGTGAGTTCATTCAGCAGTAGCGGAATGGTGCTTCCCTCTTGGGGACCGGTGGTGATGATGAGTTTGCCCTTCCCAAAGTTGAGCACGGCGGAGATGAGTGTGCCCTTCTCTTGGGCAACAACTCGTTCTTGTTCCGTCACTTGCTCAAAGTATTGCACAATGGGAACGTACAAGCGAATTTCATCCCCGTCGCAAAGGCGCGTGGGCAGGCGCACCAATTTGTCATTCAGAAATGTGCCGTTGGCACTGCCGGGATCGTCGACCACGAACCCACCCAATTCCTCCCGATACGCGACAATTGCATGCCGACGCGAGACGTGTTGTTCTGGGATGCAAATATCATTCTCCGCCAATCGTCCGATTGAGGCGGTTGCCCCCGCCATCAACACATACTCCTGCGTTTGCTTGGTTTTGGGGTCTGTCCAATTGAGTTTCGCAAGTCTTGCTAGGTTGTTAGACATAAAGCCATCCCAATAAATCGTTATGATGCTTGATTGGGTGGGTGAGGCAACGCCCCCTTTCCACAGTCACCGCACTCATGTTGACGATTGTAGCACAACTAAGGCGTGGGACACGCGCTTAGGCACCAAGTTTCTCGACAGGTTGCCAAGTTGCCCTGCTTCCTCATGAGCGGTTTGGCGTTGGGGGGTGGCACTCATGAATTCGTGACGTTCCTTTTTTTGCGAAGCAAGGTCAACATGATTAGCAACAGGGCAGGAAATGCCACCCACCACACCCAACCTAAATCAGTTGGAAGAGCTGGCAACTTTGCTCCGCGGTCATCAAGATCAAGGCGCACCACCGTCACACGTGGCGCAATCTCCGGCAGGTTGAGCGCGTTCACGTGGTCGGCTTGTGCCAAGCGTGCCAAGAGCGCATCGTAAAAATCAGGGGCAAGTTTACGAAATAACATCAACGCTCGCAGGGTTTCATGGGGATTTTCCACCACCTGCGCGCGCGCGCCATAGGTGCGTGGACCGGCTTGTAACGTGACGACAGGTTGCGCTTGAATGTCTTGTAGCCAAGGTCTTCTTTCCTGATCGGTGACGATCAGATAAACCTTTGTGCCGTGCATTCGATAGACTAATGGGGTGCGATTGAGCGGGGCGGTTGCCTGCGATCTGCTGGTTAAAATGACAATTTTCAAGTGCGAAAGCACCCCACCTAACCCAAGGCGATACAACAGCAAGCTCAACGTGCGATTGTTCTGTAGGGACATGGCAAGCCATGCTAATTTAGTTTGCTGAAAAAGATTGAAAGACATACTAGGTTCAGTGGGTATCTCGTTAATTTCTTACCATACTACACGTTTGATGCGACTTTCACAAATGATTGATTGAGGCTATTCGCTGTGTCTTTTGCCACTGATTTGAGAACCGTGTTCATTGACCGCTTGATGGTCCTCGATGTATATCTGTTGGCGACGCAAGATGTGGGAGGCGGGCAACGATTGAGAGAGTAACGGATTCAATAAGCTAAAATACACCCCTACACTCAAAATCAAAACGGAAACCACCGCCCAAATCCACGCCCACATAATGGCGGGTGTGCCGGGAAAAATCTCTTGTGCAAACGCGCTGGCATCGCTCAGGTGGTAGCCTTGTGAGCGTTGCATCAAGATGTGGGCGAGCGTTTTCAAGTCTAGGACAGCATTTAAGCCGGTCATGAGTGCCAGCACATTCAACAACAACACCGTCCACAACCGTCTGCCGAACCAACTAATCACGATCAAGGCGCTAGAAAATGCCAAGCCCACCTGCCACGCCAGAAAGCTGGTGCGCCCATACAGGATGGCCAACAGCGCGATCGCGCCGCCCAATGCCAAGGCGATCAAGCGCGGAAACGGGATGGTATTGGTCAAGTAGAACAACAGCGCACCAAACATCGAGGCACCCAAGTAGCCGGCAGGGATGATGACCGCGCGTGTGCCCCCGCGCGTGGTGGCAATGCCCGCCCCGTTAGCAGCTACTTCAAAAGCTAGGAACTCGCCCCCGGTGGCAATCGCTGCCAAACCGTGACCCGCTTCGTGTACAAATGTCACGAACAGGCGAAACGGATATAACAAAAATTGTAGAGTTGGCATGTTCCACACCACTGCAACCAATATCATGGCCAACATGGACATCCAAACTGCTTGTCGTCGATACAATTGCCAATCTGCCCAGAACATTATTTTCCTGTGTACAATAGCGAGCGTTGTTTTAAGTGTATTCTGAAAGGCATTTCCCATGCGTCAAGAGTTGCTTCGTTTTGGAACGGTGGGTTCTCCTCAAACGACTTCTGCCAGCGGAACCCCCGCGGCAATTCGGCACATCCGCGAGCTAGGGCTAGATCACCTTGAGATTGCATGGACGCACAGCGTGAGCGTGACCGAGCCTACGTGCCTTCAAATTCGAGAAACGGCGCGAGAGGCGCGGGTGAGTTTAAGCGTGCACGCCCCCTATTATATCAACTTTAATAGCCAGACAGATGACAAATTAATGAAGAGCAACGAGCGGCTTTTTGCCGCAGCACGGGCGGGATTCCTGGCGGGTGCAACCGATATTGTCTTTCATCCAGGTAGCTACCATAAGCTGCCCCCCGCTGATGTGTACCCCATCGTGCGTGACCGCTTGGGCGCGGTGGTACACCGCCTGACACAGGAAGGGGTTGCCGTCACGCTCCGTCCAGAAACGATGGGCAAGGGGTCGATGTTTGGTAGCTTAGAGGAGACGCTCAGGCTATCGCATGAGATTCCCAACGTGCTCCCCTGTATTGACTGGGCGCACTTGTACGCGCGCACCGCGAATGGGTCGTTCAATACGCGCGAGGAGTTTGACCAAGCATTGCAAATGCTGGAAAGCTACTTAGGGGAGCGTGGTCTAAAACAAGTTCACTTCCACCTGAGTGGCATCGCTTACACCCCCAAAGGGGAGAAGGCACACATCCCCATGTACGAAAGCCCACAACGCTTTGTTGACCTTTTGCAGGCGTTCATTGCCTTTGGTTTAGCCGGTACGGTTGGCATTGAAGCCCCCGAACCGTTTCACACCGCAGACGCGCTTCACTTTCAGGCGTTGTATCGCCACTTGCTGAACCCCATCCATGCCGCTCAAGAAACCGAAGACTAGAAAGTTAGGATCAAACCGATGTGGGTTCCCTACACCAGCACTGTTAAACATCATACCGTCGTTGGGGATTTGCGACGATATAGCAACCTCTATAGCCCACAACTGGACAATCAACGTGACCTCTTGATTTGGCTTCCTCCCAGCTACCACACCAGCACCAAATCGTACCCTGTCATCTACATGCACGACGGGCAAAATCTGTTTGATGCGCACACCAGCTATAGCGGAGAGTGGCAAGTGGACGAAACCATGACGCGCTTGTCGCGCCAGGGGGCAGAAGCAATCATTGTTGGTATTTCACATGCTGGGGTAGAACGCCTGTTCGAGTATAACCCGTTCCCCAATTATCCCTACCGCATTCGTAACCGACAACACACGCAAGGGCGCGGAGACGACTACCTACGTTTTATAGTGGATACCATCAAACCGATGATTGATGCCCAGTTTCGCACCTTGAGCGACCCCATGAACACCGCCATTGCCGGCTCTTCAATGGGCGGGTTGATTAGCTTGTATGGTTTCTTGTCATACCAGTACGTCTTTGGCTTATGTGGGGCATTTAGCCCGTCCATGCCCACCAACAACCATTGGCAAACCGTCCTTTCCCGCGCTGACGGCGCTTTCGGCAAGCTCTATCTGTTTGTGGGGGGGGAAGAAGGTGGGGTTTTTCGCATGGAAGGGACGGACTTTCAAGGAAAGCTCTATCCGTTGCGTCGTCCGTTTGTGGAGGGGGTTTTTCACCTGCGCGATCGCTTGCAAGCGCACGGGTTCGACGAGGGGCGTAACTTCAAGTTTGTGTTAGACCCCAACGCTGACCACAGCGAGCGCACCTGGTCGCGTTGGGTGGGAGATGCGTTTGACTATTTGCTTCAGCGATAGTGCCTTCAAGCAAGCCGATATAGCACGATGAGCATCATCAACAATAAACCGCCCACCGTCGCGGGGAGGCGATTTTGAGTGGGTTGTTGATATTCCACCGTGAAACGAGGGGTGGGTGTCGCCTGCACATGGGTAATCATGATGATGGGCATGAGTACCCAGCTGAGGGTTGCTCCTCCCATCAAGCCACCCAAGTGCCCCCAGTTGTCAATGTTGCTTGAGCTAAACCCAACGAACAAATTAATCAACAGGAGGAAAATATCGCTTTGCACTTGCTCCCGCCCATAGTTGCTCAGGCGTTTGCGGTAACGATAAAAGAACGCCAACCGCGCGGCGAAGATGGCAAAAACTGCCCCTGATGATCCCACCGAAATGCGATCGAAGTTGCCGAAGGCAAAGCTGACCGCCGAGCCAATTAAGCCCCCCACCAGATAGATCACCAGGAAGCTACTCCCACCGTATAATTGCTCCACATTGCGCCCGATGAAATACAGCGACAGCATATTGAAGAACAGGTGGGCAAGCCCACCATGAATGAACATCGCGCTAATCAAGCGGTAGTATTGGTTGGCATCCACGATGTCTGGGGCGTAAATTCCTCCCCAGCGCACTGCAATCTCCTGCGCATTGAGCAAGAAGGCAAGCGTAAAAATGCCAATATTCACCCCCATCAGGATATAGGTGATGAGCGGACGTGCGCGCCCGACGAGCGAAACGTTCACGGAAGATGCCTCTTGTTCCACTGTAGAATTAGGGTGGGGAGGGCGTTCTAGCGGATGGGGTTGACGACTCATAAGGCGACCACCTGCTTCCTAATGAGAACCACTAGCGAGGTGAACAGCACCTGCAAGCGTTGGTGAACTCGCACACCCAATGAACGAGTGACGGCATGCTGAGCGAATAAAATTTCCCCAAACGGCAACAGGTCAAGGGGATGCACTGGATGAAGATTCAGCTTCCGTGACTGCACTGGTTGTTCGGGGAGGTTTTGCACGAGGTTTTCTGGCACTGACATAACAGGGTCGCTTTCTGATAGGCTTCAAATGATTGCCTGGACAGGTCTACCTTTATCATAAGGGAAAACCCTATTGTGTTGCAACAGAAAGAGTAATTCATGCCCAGTTATGATTTCCGATGCCGACAATGTGGCGCGTCCGTCACCCATCACTTCAAGACCATTCACGCCTACAGCACCGCCACCCCAGCTTGCCCGCACTGTCAAAGCACCGCGTTAACGCGCATCATCAACGGGGTGAACTTGCCCAAGCAAACCAACCAGCATCACTTCGCCAACCTTTCTAGCCAAGAGATGCTGGGGGTCTTGGAAAGCGGGGATCAACGTGCCGTCAACGAAATGGTCAAGCAAGTTCAGCAAACCACGCAACATTGAAGCAGACAGGGATGGCGTTCAAACGCCTGACCGCCGCAATGCTGGTGAGGTTGTCACCCTTTATGGCTAATTGCACGGGCACAACCGTCGTGCTGGGCGTGGGTAGCTTGGGGATGCCTTCGGCGGATGTTGAGGGAATCAACGAACGCGATGCCGAATTTGAACGTCATGTGTGGGGGTTCTGACGGTGCGCGGCGTTTTAGCGCAAAACTAGGCAAAGAGGTGCGCTCTTGCGCGTCATGTGTCGCAGATTGTTTGTAGAGGGGCGGTCTTTGTGTTAGAATTGTGCTGTCTTTTTATGAAACCATGTGAGGTGTTCAATGTTGAATCGTTTTACTATCACCCTTTCCTTGCTCGTCATTCTCTCCGTTGTATTGGTTGCCTGCGACGGACTCACCCCCATTGGCAGTAATACGGATGCCAACTCTGCTACGGCATACTTGCCCACGCTTAGTGGTTATTCCGTCACCGAAGCCGATACCCTAACCGCTGCGCTCTCTGCGGTTGCCGGTCAAGGCGCAGATTTGCTGGGAAATCCAGTGGTTGCTGTAGCTGTTGAACGCATTGATGAGTTCATCGGGTGCTATCAAACTGTCGGAGCGGTTGCTGCCAACATCTACACCAAAGCTGATATTGCCTCCTTGTTGAGTGGTTCTGTCCCCTCTGTTGGAGCAGTCGCCGTCATCAACCGTGACCGCGTGGCGGATAACTTGGTGGCATGTGCTGCCGCCAGCGTGGATGAGGTCGCCGCCCAATCTGTGAGCGTTTGCACCAACAGCGGTTCATTCGTCAAGAATGGCGACACCTTCACCTACATTCTCGCCGGCACATCCGAAGAGTTCTGTAACACCGTCAATAGCCACTTTGCATCGCTTCAATAAAGCATCGTCTTGGTGATAACCCGTTGATGAAACGCCTGTTCTTCGCGTTCATTGGGGTGCTTGTCCTCGTGATCGCCCTCCTGTGGGGGGGGTGGTCATGGGGCGTGCGCGTCCAGTGGAATCCCTATCAGGTTGCCCAAGCCATGCAAGCACGCTGGGAGCAACAGGGCATCCGCTCCTATCGCATGGTGATTGATGTACAAGAACCCTACTTCGCCGATGGGCTATATGTGCTAACGGTGGAAGATGGGGTGGTCACTGATGCCCAAGC
>CAIRDJ010000108.1 GCA_903877335.1 uncultured Chloroflexota bacterium
ACCAGAAAATCATACTCCTGCCCCACCAAAGCCAGATGCCGTTTCGTGTGTGGCGACATCTCCATGCCTACAACGCTCATTTCGTGAGCCTGCTCCCACGACATATATCCCGCATCAGCATGATCCATTCGTCCCGAAACAAGAAAAAATGTCCCCACAAAACCAAATTTCTGTAGCGTAGGAAACACAACTTGGTAATGGTCGATGTATCCATCATCAAAAGTTAGGACAACGGCACGCTCTGGCAACGGAATGCCTGTTGTTAAAGCCAAGTCTAACATTTCGAGGGTAACAGTTTGATAACCGTTTTCAGCTAGATACTGTAAATGAGACTCAAAGATAACCGGCGACAGCGTAAGGTTTCGTCGGATTTCATCGGCATCTGAGGGCAATTCGCTGACATAATGGTACATGAGAATAGGAAGGCGAATCCGCCGAAGGGTGTTATCGGTTGCAAAGCTCGATCGCCCCAGGATCATCCCAAGTAAAAACACGGCGAAGCTGATGCGTAGTTTGCTCATGGGTACATGTCAATATCCGTTTGAATTTGCTTCAAAATGCGATCGATCTGGTTACGCTCAGGAGCATCTAAAAACTCACTACGCTCGATCTTTTCTAAAGAGGTTAAAAGTTTGTGCCTTAGCGAACGATGGGTAGGGAGGCGTGCTTTTAAGTAGGTGGAAGACCAAACTTCTGCGGCGATGTAGATACAATACCCCTGTCCATCGTCAACTGAACCATGTACATCAAACTCCAATAGTTCTTCAATAAAATTCCATCGGCGATCGTTTCCAGTGTCTGAAGCTAGAATTGCACCCACAAAAATAGCTACATTTCGCCAACGATAGGGGTCGCTCGCAAGCAAGACCGGTACATTCTCAGGAAAAGACCAGGCGCCTTGTCCATCAAGTGGCTTTAAGCCTTTGGGCATTTCAATCTCATCATACAATTCGATGAGGGATTGAGCAGCAAGATATTCCTGAATGCTTAAATGTGGAAAGCGATAATACCCATTACGATCTGATACCAGAATGCCATGTTGCGTGCCAAGATAATCCAAGACAGTTTTGACAGCAACCCCTAGCCCGTCCGGCGGGCGGTCTTGCTCTTGTAGCCGTTTGCGTAGCTGTCCTGAATGTACGCTATGAGGATAACGGAGTAACATCTCTTGATCGCGCTGCAAGTCGAAAGCAACGATCTTGAGGGCATCACGCATGCGATCATGATTGAGCTTTTGCATTCCTCTAACCTCATTGTCTCGCTGTATCACCCACCGATCAAGCAGATCGACCGTTTCCTTATAGAGTTCCGCTATTTTTTCAGGCAACCGACGATTGCCTTCATGCAGCAGAACCAGCATCACCAACAACAAGGGTTGACGCATCAAAGGGAGCAGTTGTTTAGAATTTTCAAGACGGCGGATGAGGTCAACCGTAAGTTTTTGGGTTTGCTCTTCCGCACGTGACCATCCACCAAACGTAGAAGCGCGTGTAATTGCCGCTTGTTGATACCAATTGGTGATGTATGCCTTCATCTGTTTAATGGTGAGGGGTGCTAACTCCGCGGCAACAAACTTTTCGGACAGACGCCATTTATCACCCGTGCGGTAGGCATAGGTTCGGCTCGTCACGATAATGCGACACTTCGGAAAACGAAAAGCCCAATCTTCAATGATGCGTTGCAAAACAATGCGTTGTCGTTCCTTATAAACTTCGTCCAAGCCATCCAGAATCAAGACTGCGCCATAGGGTTCGGTTTGCTTGGTGATGTAGGTCTCCAGTTCAGGTGCAAATGAACCAGCTTGTTCCTTCAAGAAATCCAATAACTGTTTGGCACGTCCGTCCTCAGGTTTTATTGGGAAGAAGGTGGAGCTGGCGAACGACCGTAACGTAACAAGTAATGGTAAGATCGCCCCGTGAATCCACGATGTCCCTAAATAATCCAACCCATGCTGTCGCTCTTCTCGTTGACCAGTTTCTGGCAAACATGCAGTCGCCAGCGTAATGGCTACAAAGCGCGCAATAGAGCTTTTTCCACTGCCAGCTGCTCCGGTGATTACCAGATGGGGGTAAGTCGCAATGGCTTCCAACACAGGTCGGCGTAGATCATTGAGATCGTTTTCAATGGCGCGAAAACGGAACTCTGTCAAGCGTTCTTCATTGAAACTCTGATAAACATTTTCTTTCCAAACATCCACCGGTGTATACAACTGATGAAATCGAATGTTAGAGTCCATCCGATTATTTGCGCCAGGGACAATGTGCGTGAAGTCGGAGCGACCCCACTCAGCAATTACCGAATTCAGGTATGAAATCAATTCTGACTGGCTTCCCTTTAACTGTTGTAAGACGATGTTAACATCTCGCCCAGCAATTGCCACATTTTGCCCAGCAGAAATCAACTCGGCTTGCACGCGCAAGCCAGACGGTTCGCGAATGAGTTGCCACATATCATCAAGTAAGCCCTTCAAAAATTGACGATGTCCCTCATTGCTGGGTTTAAAACCACCCAACAAACCTAGATCAAGCACCAGGCGATCGAGGCTATGATGCAACTCAGTATTGGATTGGGCTTCTTCCACTAGCTTTTTGACGACGTGCTTGATCGCAAACGGTGCCTTTGCTCGCTTGATGTAGGATTCTAAGTATTTTGCAAGACCCTCACCATGTTTGGTGGATCTAAGAAATTTGGCTACTTGAGGCAACGATACTGCAGTTTTAGGCAAAATGGGTTGCAACATCATGGAGACCAACAACTCAAGTTTGTTGGTATAGTTATGTGTCTCGGCTTCTTGCTTAAGAGTTGACCAATTTTGTAGGGTGTATTCTCCCCACTGCTGGACAGATTCAAAAATCATGTGGGGAAGGCTCCGTCAGGTCAGGCAACTCAACGATTGAAATATTCAGGGCGACGCGCTCGCAACCGTTCATAAAAAGAGAATGCTGCTTCGCCTGCCATGGAAACAATTTGCCCCACCAAGGGATCGGCAAAGATTGAAATCAATGTACCGGCGATAGCTGGGCTTAGCCTTCCCAATTTTTTAGCCAAATCGACCAGCTTATTACCATCCGGCTTGCGAGAGGTTGTCAACTGCGCTTTGAACTCACCGAGCGTCGCCATCGCACCCTGCAACAACTCCGGTGTCAAAGGCTCATCCTGGATTGTCTTTTCTAAGGTGCTCAACTTTTTTTGTAGCGAGTGCAACTGTTCAGGAGTAGCTTTTACCCCCCCCACATACAGATGATTGCTCTGGTTCAAGTCGCCCCCTGCTTGAGTGACCGAGTAAACATTCTGCCCACCGATCATAACGCTGCCGCCAGCATTAATGCTGTTACCAATATGAATATTAAGTGGATAGTTAAAATCATCAGACATGTCTAGTCAACACTTTCAATGGCACGAAACCCAATCGACGCATAAACTGTAACGGGATCTAAATAATAGTTAAAATTAATCTGAGACCGTTCGTAAGGACTAACATGCGAGCCTCCTATCACAGCACGCTTGCGAATCACGTGACCTTCCGGAGCGTCAACAGATTCTTCTGACAAGTCTAAGCACCATTCCCAAACATTCCCTGCCAAGTCATAAATACCATACGGGCTTATCCCCGCGGTATAGTAATCTACAGCGGTGGTCATTTTTATTCCACTTTCACGGGTGTTGCAACAGTCCCGCTTGAAGTCCATTCCCCAAGGGAATACACGACTATCATGACCCTGTACCGCGCGCTGAAATTGCGCGACAGTTGGAAGGGTGATTCTTTTCTCTAAACGCTTTCCTAGCCAACTACAGAACGCCATCGCATCAAACCAGTTCACTGTTTCACGAGGGCGATCATCACCTTTGAATTGCGAAGGTTTGGGTTTGGGGTTCGCTGTGCGCCACGCGACGGCTTGAGGAGAAAACCGCCACCAGACCTCATTAGCATATCCTTCTGGATCTTGTATGAACGTCTGATACTGGCGGTTGGTAATCGGAAATTTAGTCATCCTGAACGCCTTGACATATTGCCCATCACGCTCAACATGGGGCGACGACTCGGCATAGGCATCAAGACGTACCATACCGGCAGGCACATCGATAAACTCTAGTAGTGGCAAGCTCGCAATGGCAATCGCTTGTTGGCTTTCACTCGCCTTCTGACCTGAGTTGAGTTTAATAACATGGGGATCAACCTTTAGCACCCTTCCACTACGGTCGTCATCCGTTCGGGGCTCCTCTGGAATGGTGACACCATGTCCGTTCGAGTGTCCATTTCCTGATGTAAAATTTTTTACAGGGTCCCTTTGCATTGCGAAGCCACAGATGGATGCAATTCCATCGGGGTCATAATCTGGATACACTTGTCGAAATTTCTTAAATGACTGACACCCCAACTCGCGAGTGCACTCGTGGCGAACCAAGTCACTGATCGGGCGATACTCGCGCTCTGCCTCTCGCAATTTGGTTTGGTGTTCTAAGTCAGCTTCTGCCACTTTTAATAAGTCATCAATGTTGATGAACTGTGATTGGAAACCGGCTTCTTTCGCTTGTCGCAAGAGAAAGACGGCGTGATCGTATTGCCCATTTTGCATGGCAGCAGCTGCCTGCCCCACAATTTTGCTATTGGAAATTACGGGGGGTTGCATTTGGTCTGAGCTAATAATTTGAGGAACATTTAGGGAATGAATCCGAGTGCGCTGTTCAGCCACATAGACTGAGTTCAATAGTTCAGTAACATTCGTCACAGACAACCCCCCGGTTAAATCAATATAGTGAAAGTTCGCCAACCATGTTGGGATGGGGGTATTTGGAACAATTAAAATGGGGATGATCTGTCGTCCTAAACTTTCAGCTAACTCAAATTCACGCCGGCAATATTCGGACTGAACAGAATCAGGTGACAATAGATAGACAAACCCCTCGCACCAATCCAGACGGCGCAGGATTTCTTTCCACCATTGCTGACCAGCGTACAGTCTTTGGTCATACCAAACCTGATGGACATCCAACGTATTGACAATTTGCACACAATATGGTTTATCAACTCGTGCATAGCTGATAAAGATTTTCATCATTCACTCACTTTTGACTGCCCAGTTGAATGCAACTAACAAAACAATCCTTAGTATGGGGTGAGATTTAGTATAAGTAAAGAGGTAATTTGAAATAAATTGACCGACGGTCGAAAATTACTGCTTTTTCTTCCATGCCTCAATAGCGATGATTGCTTGCGGCGAGCTAATCTGGCGCAATCCCGTTAAAGCCAAGTCACAAATGCGCTCATCTTCCCAGTTAGGACGCGCCTGATCTTCTAGGGCATTAATCAAAGTCGGAACAACACGGTCACTGCGTATCTTGGCAAGAGCTTGAACAGTCGCCCAGCGCACGCTGATGTGATCGTCATTCACAACCGACAACAACGGTTGTATCTTTTCGTCCTCGCCGTATTGCGAAATAGCAAGCACAATGGCAAGGCGAACATAAGCGTCGTCCTGTTGTAAATTTTCCTTCAATGCCTTAAATGCCTCTGGACTTCTAAGAACTCCCAATGCTTCTGCAGCAGCTTCTCGCACGTTGGGGTGCGCAGCTTTCAACAGACCAATGATAGCCGACACAGAACGCACATCCTTTAGTTCAGTGAGGGCACGAACGGTTGTAGCCTGAACAACCCACTTCTCATCAGCAAGTAAAGGAATCAAGCTAGGCACAACGCTTACGTCATGCAACCAAGCCAACGCCTCTATGGTAGCTGATCGCACCGACCAATCCTGGTTTTCTAAGAGAGGGGTCAAGATCGCTATCAAGGCCTGATTTTCAGTGTGACTATGTGTTTTTGCATACTCGCGCAACGCCTTTGCTGCATCTTCCCGACTTCCCCATTCTTTTTTAAGCAGTTGATACATAATCCGATTCAGAATGGTGGTATTCTCGATTACCTCGCCAGTAGGATTTAGCGGAATGGATTGCGCATCATACCTTGAAACAGATACTTGTGTTCGGTTTGGCTCGGTTGCGTCTATTGGCAAGATAGAATAACCATCCAGGACTTTCGAGTTACCCAAGTCAGGAAGAACGGGAGGCTTGGTTTGCGGTAAGCTAGTCGCCTGACTTGATGCACCGTGATGGTGCGCTTTCCACCAGTTCACCGCGTTAAGGGCTTCCTTCGTACCTATTTTCTGAAGAGCTTCCGCACTGGCATCACAAACTCGTTTATTGTATCGAGGCGCAATGGCTTGATCTGAAAGCATGGTGGACAACTTTCCAACAGCAAACGGATCACCAATTCTGCCCAGTAATTCTATGACCGCAACTCGAGAATCATGCGAACATGTGTCTAGGTATTCCACAAGTTGTGGGACAAGTTGTGTACCCTTCGTCAACAGATGCGCCTGAACTTTTTCCAGAATATTTGGATCATCGCTCAGCAATAAATCCATCATTAATTTATTCGCTTGGCGACTATTCATGTTCGCAAGATGTTGAATTGCTTGCAAGCGAACCACTCGTGAGCTGTCCAGCAGAGCGTGGTTGACCACTATTAAACCATCATCACTGGCTAAAGAAGTTACCCTAGCCAGCGCATGGATGCGTTCCGAAACTTGTCCATGTTTTAGCTGATGTAGAATACCCTGCAACTCATTTGTGGAATGACTTTCTCTTTGGGCTTTTAATCGATCCTTGAGTTGATTTGCAGATGTAGGACTCGTCGTTTGGTCATGGTCACCAGCAGATACTGAACCAAAGGAGAAGCCCAAAGCCCGTAACAAATCCCTAGCAATGTCACGGATGGGACGTGTTTCGCGCTTTGCCGCCGCTTCATCTGATTGCGCCTTCATAAGCCTGTCAATGACCTCCGGGTGAGATTGGTTTTCAAGAGCTAAAATAGCGGCGGTTCGTAGGTCATCATCCGCATCTTCAGAAAGACCAAGCACCTTCTGCAAGATGTGAGGAGAATCATAACCACGCAACAAATTCAATAGGTTAACCTGTTTATCTTTGTCTTTAGTTGCAACAAGCGTGCGGTAAATCACCTCGTGAACAAATGCATCAGCTTGTTGTAAACTGCGAGCAGCGAGGGTTTTGATTTTCTCGCGCACATCATTAGACAAGTCTATCAGAGTCTGAACCGCCAACTCATCTTTTATAGCGGTCAAAAACGACACTGCCATCGTAGCGACCTGCTCATCTTCATCATAGGATGCCAAACTCATCGGGTAGATAAAAGATTCATCGCCGGCTTGAGAAAGCAAGCGGGCACTTGCCTGACGCACCTGACTCGATGGGTGTTGCAGATGTTGTAGCAAAATTGCGCCAACATGAACCTCTCCAGCTACTTGTGCTTGGATGTCGTCCAGTGTTGAAGTGACTGTGATGAACTTTTCCGCCCAATGCTGCCAAGTTTGATCCGCCATCTTGAGTGCGGTTAACCTCATCACAAGATCATAAGCAAGTTTGCGCACAGGAAGTTTTGTAGAACGCAAAGCAGATATCAAGCCATCAAGAATGGGTTGTGTAGGTTGATGTACAAGCGTGTTCAATAACCCATATAGATCAGTTTGATCCTTGACCTGACTGAGCGCGTTTTCAATTAACCCCCCAAAAACACGAGGATTCTGCTTAGATAGGTATTTGATTCCGATTTGTACTGCCAAAAGCGCATCTACGTCAGCAATCTCTTGCACCAACAAACTAGGAGACTCACTCAGTTCAACAGAGTCCGCAATTAACTGATCTACGGGGGTACTTACACGCCCATCACTCTTGGTGACATTAGGATAGTCGAGCGAAGCGACCACCCCACGGCGTATCACCTCTTGAGTAGCAAAATAACGCAAGAAGAATTCATCCCTAAAAAAGAATTGTTCACCAAAATTTCTGAACCAAAAGTCTCCATACAAATAAGGGGCGTTGGGTAAATCAAGGGGAACATAGGGGTCATTATCTGTGAACCCATCCAATGCTATTTCCCCTACAGCATCAATGAGTGCACTGATTGGTTCAACGGAGGTAGCTTCATGTTGGTGCAACCCCGTCCAGAGTGCCGTGATGAGATTATCCAACAATCGTATTTCAGAAGTTTCCTGTGGCTTCAACAAAGAAGCTAGGCACCAAAAAGCAGTGTATTTTGGGGGAGCTATTTGCGGTACATGGCTTCCAAATCGCTCGCTTATGAAGGTTTTACCTAAAGCAGGTGTCCAGTCTGTGAGGATTATCAACTGCCCCGCTAAGTCATTGCGCTTGGTTGCGAACAAGTAGCCCAGAATGTAGTTTGAAGTGGGGTGATCCAATAACTCTTCGACTAGCGATGGAATATCACCACTATAATCGGCATCATCAATCAATAAAATAATTTTCTTGTCCGGAAAATATTGCTGCAACTTTGCCACAGAGCGGTTCAACTTATCGTAGAAGGTGGCATCTAGCGTGTTCATCAACAGCGGCAAATAGGTTACATCATGCCCCAACCACATCCGTTGCCATTGTATCAAAGCAATCGATTCTAATGTGGTTGTTTTTCCAGCTCCGCTGGCACCAACTAAATACATTGTGCGATTTTGAAGCACAAAGTTGACAATCTGCTGCCCCTCCAAAGATACACCATCTTTGGTACTAAAATGTGGCAATGACAACCATTGGGACGGGAACAGGGTCTTAGGGCGAACACTAACTTCAGTCGATTGGCTTAACCCAATCGTCATCAAGGTTTGATGTAGTGCGTATGCTGATGAAAGCGTGTAGAGGTTTTCTAAAACCAGCTGTGCGGGTTCAGAAAGTGGCGTGCCTATGGCACTGGGCAAATGCAAACGAATTTGGGCAATCAGTTGTTGTAGATTGGTTTGATACGACGGTTCAGAAGAATCGGAAAAATCGAGGTAGCCCCTCTCAAGATTCTCTGTTAGCCAATCTTCATGGAAGAGTTGTCGCGCTACAACCACAAAACTTCGCACTTCAGTCGTTGTCAGCAGGCCCCATTCCGCTTGACAATAAGTAGAGGCAATGTAGTCTGGACTCATAACAACAAGGAAAGCGTCTGCTTCGGCAATCAAGCGTTGTTGCCAATTCGTCCACGGTTCATGAAACGGAATATCCCACCGATCGACCAGCAGGTTAACTCCTCGTTGCTGAAGATCATTTCCGATTTTTAAAGCAAATGGAGCATCAGCTAGGCTGTAACTAATTAAGATTGACATTAACCATTCTCTTTTTTTGCGCCATTATACCTTGTATACTCAAGACAACGTGGAGGCTACGCGCCCAACTACGCACTCAGTCGTAACTCACCTGTTTGGCATTGTACAATATCTACAACGAAAGTACAAATTGATGAATTGAAGTTTAACCTTAGCAGGATTCAAGCAACTGAACATGCAATAGCATCTGTGCCAACACCGAATCTTTTGTGAGGTTGGCATAGTTAACCGTGCCATCCTTAGATTGTTTCACGTTGCTTCGCACTGATCGGATGTTGGTGCGGAAAGTCAATGCAGTAAAATTTAGGCAACACATCCATAAAAACTCCATCATGAAGTTACCCCGTCACACCGGTCTTATTCTGTTAAAACCCACCCTTACTCAAAACAGTCAAATGACCTTCCGTAGAGATCAGTTGGCAACACCCCCTTCAAGTACACCGTAAGTGGTCTACTACAACGGTTCAAAGCACTTTTGGGGGCGCGCAAAAAATTACGACCGACACTAGCATGGACTTATTTTGACAGATTATCATGAGGTTAATGATAGCTTTTGATAGAAGATGGTGGCTAAATTTAGCAAATGAACAACTCTCGTACTTCACGTCTATCCGGTTTCTACAAACACACCCCTCAGGAGCGGTTGTTACAAGTCCAAGCATGGGCAAATCTCAACGAGCAGGATGTCTCTGCTTTGTCCGCTTTGACGGGGTTGACACTTGACCAAGCCAACAACATGGTAGAAAACGCCGTTGGTGTTTTCGGCATACCGCTTGGCATCGCCACAAATTTTCGGATCAATGGGCGCGACTACCTCATTCCTATGGCGGTAGAAGAACCGTCCGTAATCGCCGCGGCGAGTAACTCTGCTAAGTTGTTTCGCGAAGGTTTGGGGTTCACTGCCTGTAGCGATGATCCAATCATGATTGGTCAAATTCAACTGCTTGACCTCCCTGACCTTTCCGTATCCATCCAACAAATTGAGGCGCACAAGACACAACTTTTAGCACTAGCCAATGAGGCAGGTGGGAGCATTACTAGGCGTGGTGGCGGAGCGCGAGACCTCGAGGTACGTCCTTTTGAAGACACTTCCATTGGCAAGATGCTCATCGTGCATATCCTGTTCGATACCCGCGACGCAATGGGGGCAAACGCAATCAACACTATTGCCGAAAGCCTTAGCCCTGAGTTAGAACGAATCACAGGCGGACGTGCCCACTTGCGTATCCTGAGTAACTTGACCGACGAGCGCAAGGCGTATGCTACGGGGTCGGTCGCTTTCTCTGAATTAGGAGACGATGGGGAGCAAGTTGCCAAAGGGATTGTTGAAGCTGCTGTATTTGCTGAA
>CAIRDJ010000109.1 GCA_903877335.1 uncultured Chloroflexota bacterium
CGGGCACGCGCGGTGATGAACTCATTCGGGCGGTCAAAGCAGGGCAGGTGATTTGTGTGCCAGGCTTGCGCTCCTTCACTCGTGATGGGGTGATCTTGGACGATGAAAGCGTCCATCAGGTCGAGGCGGTTATCATGGCAACCGGCTATCGCCCGGTGTTGTATCGTTACCTGCGTGAACCCGTCGCACACACCGATTCAGCAGGCTTCCCCAAGCGCGACCAAACCGCTTTCATCCCCCGTCAGGATCACCCCAGCGACTATCCCTCCAACAGCGGGCGCGAGGTGAAAGACCTAGCAGGGCTATACTTGGTGGGGGTGTTCTATCAGGGGAAGGGGGCATTGTACAACTGCAACCTAGAGGCGCAAATCGCGGTTGACCAGATCAAGGCGCGGTTACAGCACTTGGACGCGCAATCTCCATCGTCATGAGCGTGGTGAACCCACTGCTCTCAAACGCCACCACCGTTCCGCACGGTTGCGCCCAATCCGTTAGGACTTGTTCCACCTGTTCAAGGGGATGATCGCGCACATAAGCGGAATCAATTAGGGTGAAGAGCGCGTAGCGGTAGGGCGTAGGGAAAACCAATTGTTCACACGGGACGGTTTCAAACGCGGTGATGCTCCCGAAGGTGCGGATGGGCACGCTGTCACCCAGTCGCCACGACAGGTAAGAATTGTATTGCGTGTGTACCAGCGTATCTTGGGGAGGGTTGGCTTGTAGCTGTTGCAAGAGCGGATCATTGCGCCAAGTGGGCAGGTTGTAATTCAGTCCATACGCTGGCACAGGCAAGACCATCATCCCGCGCACCACATACAGCAACAGCATCCCCCCCAACAACCAGCGCGGTAACTGAATACGGCTCAATACCGAGACGACCAACACCCACAGGACGGGGAATAGCACGATGTAATGGCGCGTGGTTTCTTCGGTGATGATGCGCGAGCGTGCGCCCATGACAAAGAACACAGCGAAGTATCCCACGCTGTAGCCCACTGCCATCAGGTGATGCTGGTCAAGCAACGCTCGCAAGCGGTTTTCGTGCCGTAGGGCATACCATCCCATCAGCGTCATCAATCCCACCAACACCCCCACGCCCCACCAATTGGAGCGCAACCCCACCATCAAGAAGGGGACATTCAACCCACCCACCATCTCGCGCAGGATCGAATAGAGCGCGTTAGGAAGCCCACTAAAGCTGAATGGGTCGGCAGTGGTTTGCGAGCCAGTGAATGAGCCACTCACCCCTTTGAGGTAGAAGGCATAGAGCGTGATCGGGATGAAACTCAAGCCGAACGCCACGAAGGGAATCCAGCGTGTGCGCGTGCGCGTGGTGATGCCCCACAAGCAGAACCAACCCAAACCCAACGCGCCGAACGCCACCCCGACATAGCGCGTGAGGGTGAGCAAGACCACCACGAACGCCGCCCAAACCGCCCCACGAACGGGCACCGCATGCCCCAAGCGATAGGGCAAAACCAGCATCAGGAAGATCAATGCCAGCAAGGTGAAGGCGGTTTCAGAATGGATGTAGGCGAACCCGTCGCGCGTGGTGACGGGGAAGAGCAGAAACAGCATCGCCGCGGCATAGGCATATCGCCAGCGTCCATCAATTAAGCGCAATGCCAACGCATAAACCATGATGGTACACGCCATCAAAATGGCAATGGTCAAGATGCGCCCCCAAACCAGAATATCTAGCCCGACGCCCACTGCCAACAGCATGGGGTAAAGGGGGGGCCACTGGTTGATCCATCCCAGCGTGTGGGGAGCGTAATAGCTGGAGATGGGAACGCTTAAGCTCCAATCCGTTTGGATGCTACGTGCATACACCACATACCACATGTCATCATAGTGGTGGTTCACGCCGTTCCAAGTGATGATGACCCCCACCACCAGGGCGGAGATCATCAAGAGAATCAACGGGAGGGCATTGTCCTTGAGGGCTTGGCGCAGATTTCGGAAA
>CAIRDJ010000110.1 GCA_903877335.1 uncultured Chloroflexota bacterium
CACATAGACAATGGTAGTGCCTAAGTTGGGTTGGATGAAGATCAAGCTAATGGGCACTCCCACATGCAAAAGGGAACGCAACACAGTAACTAAGCTGTCCAACTTGGTATAGGTGACGCTCAGGTGGTACCCCAGCGTGATAATGATGATGAGCTTTCCAAACTCTGAGGGCTGAATCAATATGCCGATGTTCAACCAACGGCGTGCGCCAGCATCGCCCACGACGCCAAAGAAAGGCACCATCAGGAGCAACCCAACCATGAGCAGGTAAAGCCACATTCGTAGCCCCGCCAAGAGCCGATAATCAACAGCGGCAATCCCGAAAATGGCGAATAGCCCAATCCCACCGTACAGCATTTGATCGGGCAAGCGGGAGATGAGGGTGGGGTCTATTGCGCCTAGCGTCGCGCTACGGATCATGAGGAAGCCGAAAACGATTAAAATGACACAACCGAAAAACAAAATCCAATCGAAACGTTGCCAGATACTTTTTGTGCTAGACATTGTGAACTATGGGTTATCTTCCTGGTTAGTTTTGGTTTCAAACTGCGCCTGCCCTTCTGTGCCACCCTTTTGCTCATCGTAGAGCTTAGCGAAGGGAATTTCTGCAATGAGCATGGCTCCCCCACTTTGTTGATCTTGGGTGATTTCAAACTCAACGTGATTGGTATCAATCTCAACATATTTTGCAATGACCGCTAAGATTTCTTCACGCAGCGCTTTCAACTTGTCTGTGGAAATATTAGCTCGATCCTGCATGAGTACCAATTTCAAGCGACTGGTAAGCACCTGGCTACTGCTTTGTGTTGACTTGTCGCGCCCCAATAGGCGATCAAAGAAGTGACTGACGTTTGACATGAGCGATCTCCTAACCGCCAAATAACCCCAACAACCTTTGGAGAACACCGTTCGATCCCTCTAATTTCATAAAGGGTACTTCTTCTCCCATTAGGCGACGGGCAATATTTCGGAATGCAACTCCAGCGCGTGAGTTCTCGTTTAAGGTGACAGGGATACCCTTGTTAGAAGCTGTCACAACGAGGTGGTCTTCTGGGACGATGCCAATGATTTTAATACCGAGGATGTCATAGACATCATCAGGGGACAGCATGTCTCCGCGCTTGACCATTTCGGGACGAATGCGATTAATGATTAGCCGACCGGGTCCTTTGTTCTCTGCGTCTAATAAACCGATGATCCGATCGGCATCTTTAACGGCGGAATATTCAGGATTAGTGACAATTAACACATCATCAGCGGGGGCAACTGCATTACGATAGCCACGTTCGATGCCAGCAGGCGAGTCAATCAGGATGTAGTCGTAACTTGGACGAAGGGCATCGCAAATTTTAATCATGTCCGAAGGGCTGACAGCATTCTTGTCACGGGTTTGGGCAGCAGGAATGAGGTACAAGTCGGGAAAGTGCTTGTGTTTAATCATGGATTGACGTAGTTGGCAACGTCCTTCCACAACATCTACAATGTCATAAACCACACGATTTTCTAATCCCATGATTCCATCAAGGTTTCGTAACCCAATGTCTGCATCAATTACGACAACACGCTTGTTGGAGCGTGCCAATGCAACCCCTAGATTGGCTGTGGTAGTGGTTTTGCCCACCCCACCTTTACCGGAAGTGATGGTATAAACGGTTGCTGTCATTGGTTTTTTCCTTTCTTAGCGCCAAGATTCAACGATGATCTGATTACCGCGAATTTTTGCTACCTCGGGTTCAGTTTGGTGTATCCCTTTTGGGGAAGTGACAATATAGCCTGCAATTCTCAGTTGAATGGGGGACATCTCTAAAGCGCAGATCATCACGTTGGTGTCTCCATCTGCCCCTGCATGCACGGTTCCACGCAACTTGCCCCAAATAACGACATCACCTGTGGCAACAACTTCCGCGCCGGGATTTACATCCCCAAAAATAACAACATGCCCTTTAATATCCACACGTTGACCCGACCTTAAAGTGCGGCGCACGATTAATCCCTTTGACAGCGCGTTTTGGGAATTCGGTTTGGTACTCACAAAATTTAAAGAATTGAGTAAGTCTAAAAACGGCAACTGGTTACTTTCATTAGTTTTTATGTCGAGTTCATGTGCAGAACCAATGCTGATTTGGTTGGTACTGACCACTGCCCACAGGGTTAGGGTGCGCCGTTCTAATAAATCAACCAACTCTTTCATCTCTACTGTGGCTACAGATCGCGAACCTAAGTTGACGGTAACGGGAGAATTTTTGAAGAAAGACTCGTTCGCATCAATCTCTTGGGTAAGTGCTTCTGCTACCTTAAGCCAAACTTCGTTTTCGTCTAGCCCAATCAGCAATCCGTTCTCAATACCTTTGATAGTTACAAGTGCATTTGCCATAGATAATTTTCACTGCCGATCGAGATTCAATACCTTAACTATACGTGAATGTGTAAATATGCGCTATATCATCTCTCAGTAATGATACGACCAAGTTGTACAATTGGTAAAATGAGAAATAGCGCGGTAAGGAAACGAGGGATAGTGGAATTGGTTTGTTGCGTGTAGCGCAAAATCCACTGCCCAATACTGTGTACTCCATACGTCAACCAAATGATTTGGATGCCAAGTAGGGGAATCATGTAGGTGGTCTCATTCGGTCCAAAGTACATCAAGCCGAAGACGAAGAAGCTGCCATAACCAAACAGCAACATGGTACTCAGGGGGGGGTGCCAACGTGAAAACCGTGCAATTCCAAAGAGGCTAATGATTGCCCCAACGACCGTATATTGGTTGGCTACTTCGCGCATTAACATGATCCAACGGTCGGTGTTGCGCCAACCACTGAGTATCAAATAGGGCGGGGCAATACTACCATCCAGCAGAAGCTGGGCGAGGTGGAAACTCCACTCATTTGAAATGTACACTCGGTAGAACAGTACACCACCGTAGAAGGTCATCACCCCATAGACGACCCATTGCCAGAAGGGTAAATGAATGCGTGAAAGCCATAAGCCGATCAGTAATGCCGGAGCATACAAGCTGAAAAGCGGGTCGTTAAACACTCCCAAAAGATAGAGCACCAGTACAGCATACTGATGTCGCTGGCTAATTTCTTTGGCGGGGGGGGCTTCGGGGCGCGGGTTCGTTTTGCGCAGGGCAATCATCAGCATGTAAATGAGCCATGCTCCCAGTAAGTTGCTAATTCTGGTACTGCGCACACTCTCATTTAGAATAACCACCAAGACAACAGTCAAGGTCACGCCGATTATTGCGGCGTAGTATAGGGCGCGATTGCTGATAAAGAGGAAAATGATGATGGCTACCCCAAACGCGAAGACCAAAACATAACCCACGCTTAAACTATCAATGCTCAAGTTTCCGCTTGCTTGTGCCCACGAAGCGGGGCTAAGCGCAAACGTAAGCCCACCTACGATGCATAAAAGCTGCCCAAGAGCGCGTAAACTTGCGGTTACGCCAATTACGGCGATGCTCATCGCCCCTGCGCGAAGCAACGGTGCATGCCCTAACAACGTAAAAAGCAACAAGGCAATCATTCCACTCAAAAGGGGTGGAATCCAGTAGCGCATTTGTTCCGATAGTTGGGGTTTGGAAAGAGAAGTTAGCATGTGATTTATTGGCGTTCTGCCTGTAGGCGGAAGTAAGATTCAAGAACTTTTACAACAATTGGCAACGCCACCGCAGAACCTTCCCCACCGTTGTAAGCAAAGGCAATCACTACAATTTCGGGATTATCATACGGCGCATACCCGGTGAACCACGCATGGGAGGGCCAATTACCCGGCACACATAACCCCAATGGACGCGCAATGTCATCACAATATTCAGCTGTTCCAGTCTTACCTGCTACGTCAACATAAGAGAGATTTGCTTTTTGTGCTGTTCCGATGGTGACAGTTGCCCGCATGCCTTCGCGCACGATTTCTAAATTCTCTGCCGACATGAAAGGCGGTTGATAGTCGGGTTCAAAGCGGTTCTCATCACACAAGCTGCCGTTGAACGTGTAGTTGGCGGGAATGTGCACCTTGTAGGTCATGGGTGCGTTGATGAATGGATCGACATTGACATCCACCGTACTGCGATAGCCTATTGGATCACAGCGTGCTGGGTCATAAAATTCGCTGTTGGGCTCGCAAGTACAGGCTAGGCTAGTGGGTCCGCGCATAATCATATCTTCCAACAATAACAGCGTTAACTCTTCATTCGGTTGGAGTTCATCCAGATTCAGGTGGCGCAACACCTTTGGCACGAATGGGCGTGCAACGCCACTTTCGGCATCCAGCACATCACGAATCAGGGTGGGTTGATAGAGAATCCCATTATTAACGATGGCGGCGGTGGCAAACAATAATTGTAATGGGGTGACGGTGACATAACCTTGACCAAACGCTGCATTATAAGTGTCCCCCGTTGACCAGTTTTCGCCATAGGTACGGCGTTTCCAATCGGGGTCTGGCATGCGCCCAGACAATTCAGAAGGTAGCTCAATCCCTAATTCAGAGCCAATCCCAAAAGCTGTTGCGTAGCGGAATAAATTGATAATGCCCAATCCACCGGGTTTAATGGTCAGAGGGGAGACATTGTTGTTTCCTCCTCCCACTTGATAGAAATACACATCGCAACTTTGCGCAATCCCACCAATCATATCGACTGCGCCGTGTCCTGTCCGTAGCCAACACACAAACGTCTGAGAGGCGGCGGGATCGTTGGGAGCATAGCGATTTTCTAGCACTAAGTCACCCTCATCGAGGAGGGTGGTTTGAGGGGCGATGATCTTTTCCTCCAAGACTGCTGCCCCAGTCAGTAATTTCCACACCGAGCCAGGTGGATAGAGGGAACGGATAGTCTGATTGACCAACGGGCGAAGCGGATCGCTTGCCACTTCCTGATAATATAAGAAGTCAATGGCACGCGAGAAGCGCGTGTTATCATAGGAGGGAACACTTGCCAAAGCGAGAATTTCGCCCGTGCGCGGATCCATCGCGATTGCCACGCCTTGTTGAGTGCGGATGCGTCCTTGAGTGGTGTTGACGAATGTGAGTTGGTCAATGATGGCTTGTTCGGTCGCGGTTTGCAAATCCACATCAATGGTCAGGCGGAGGTTTTCACCAGGCACTGGCTCAATCCGTTCAAGCACCTGAATCTCTTGTCCCACCACATCAACCTCACGCAGGATAGAACCGCGTTGCCCATCTAATTCGGTTTGCAAAGAGAACTCTAACCCGTCATAGCCCGTGCGTTCAAAGCGCGGATCAAACCCTAGCTCTCTTAACGCATCCGATTCTTCTTGACTGACAGGACCCATGTAGCCAATGATGTGCGCGGTCAACGACCCTGTAGGATATTCCCTCACCGCCACCGTGCTGACATCGACCCCCGGCATGAAAATTTTGTCCTCAAGAATTTGTTGTGCGACGTTAAGCGGGACATCAATGGCAACGGCAACGGGCACAAAGGGCTGAACACCCTCACCGTCTGCCACTAACTCTTCGATGCTCCGCAGGTTGCTGTTGGATGCAATACGAATTGCAGCGGTTGGGGGCACATCTGTTAAAGCTGAGATGCGATTGAAAATTTCTAGCTCCGCTTGAGGATCATCGGGTAGGTTTGCCGGCACAATCGTGATGTTGTAAGCCGGCACGTTGATGGCAAGGGGACGGTCATGGCGATCAAAGATTACCCCACGTGGTGCTGCAATGGGCAATTGGTTGAGGCGGTTATCGTCTGCAGCGATTTCAAATTGGTCAAACCGAACCACCTGATATTGGTAAAGCTGAATGGCATATATAAGGAAGATGGCGACTACCGCACCCTGAAACACGTGAAGTCGCCATGGTTGCAACGGGTTGTCACGGTTCATGATTTATCTCGGTGAACTCACTGAAGGAGGGGTTAAGCGAATCTGTAACATGCGCACCATTGGATAGGCAACGAGTGATAAAGCGAGGTTATAGATCAATGTGACCATTAACATACTGATAAAGGCTCGATTGAGTTGTGTTGCAAAACCGATTAGCACCCCCACAGCAATCAGAGTTATCTCTTTCAGCAGAGTTGTTGCCACAACGCTCATGAACATTCGTAACCAATCTGGTAAGCGCACTGCATTCGTTAGGCGATCCAGCAAAAATGCCATGATGATGTACGCTAGTGACGTGCTTCCTAGTGGATAAAGGCTCAATAAGTCTTGAAGCATTCCCCCAACAAACGCCCAGATGATGTTCTCTTGGAGCGTTGTCCCAACCATCCAAATCGAGATAATCACCAATACAACATCTGCACCACCTCCTTGTATGCGTACATGTGGGATGACGCTAGAGTTGAAGAGCGCGGCGAACATCAGTAACACTATTGCAAGACTGAATGAACGTCCCATTTAATTCGTTCCTTCTGCCTCTTCAAATACGTTGAGGTCAACTGGTTCAAAACTGGTAATGACCAAGACAAATTCCAGAGTATCGAAGTCGATCAAGCTACGCACTTGTGCCTCTTGAAACAGTTCAAATTGGAATTGGCGCACGCTGTTTACTTGCCCAATGGCGATGTCGGCAGGGAAGTTACCCCCCACCCCAGAGGTGATAATCAAGTCCCCTTCGTTCAATTCTGCATCGAGGGGAATAAACGTGAGGAGGAGGCTACCAGACAATTGTCCGATGATGCTTCCTTCTACACGGCTATTTTGCACACGGACACTTACGGCACTGGTCGGGTCTGTGATGAGCAACACGCGAGAGAAGGTGGAAGCAACATTGACGACCCGCCCAACTAATCCTTGTCCCGTTACGACAGGCATTCCATTGGTCACTCCATCTCGCGAACCACGATTGATGACGATGGAGCGGCGTTGCCCACTTTGATCGACCCCGATCACATCTGCCGTCAAAAACTGTTGGCTCGTTCGGCTATCTCGATAATCTAGCAACTCTGTGAGACGTTTGTAATCGTTTTCGATTTCTCGAAGCTCCACCAATTCTGTTTGAAAGCGGGCTAATGCTTCCTCAAGGGCAGCGTTGCGTGCACGCAAATTACGCAATTGTGCAAAATCCGTGATGCCCTCGCTACTACTGATGGCAATCTGGTTGAGAAATCCATTCGCCCACAACAAGGGAAGCCCGACGAGATTTTCAATAGGAGACAAAAAACCAACTGAACTGAGCGCAATAAGTAAGCCACAAATGGTAATGGAAACGATGAAGAGCAAAATTTTATTGGAGTACCAACGCCTTCTTATCATGGTGGCACAACTTAGTGCTTGGTGCTACCGCGTTCGATGCCAACTAAGAGACGACGCAGGTTGTTGTAGTCTTCTAAGATGCGCCCAGCTCCTCGCGCAACACAGGTCATGGCATCATCCGCCACGTATGCACGAATGTTGACCTCCTGCTGAATGCGCTGAGCGAGTCCCTTTAGTTGTCCTCCACCACCTGCAAGACAAATCCCACTTTCCATCAGATCACCAATTAACTCGGGGGGCGTTTCATCAAGTGCATCTTTGACCGTATCGATCAGAATGTCAACCGAACCACTCAACGCTTCTCGAATTTCAATCGAGCTGACTTCAACTGCGTAAGGTAGCCCTGTAACAAGATTGCGTCCCTTGACAGTAACAGTGCGCTCTTGAGGAAGGGGGAATGCAGAACCGATTTCGATTTTGACCCGCTCGGCGGTGGGTTCACCAATCAAGAGGTTGTGTTTGGTGCGCATGTATTGAACAATGTCCTCATCCATTTCATCCCCCGCCACACGAATAGAACGACTGATGACGATGCCGCCCAGCGAAAAGATGGCAACTTCTGTCGTGCCGCCTCCAATGTCCATAATCATGCTACCCCGTGTCTCTTGTACTGGTAGCCCCGCACCAATGGCGGCGGCAACGGGTTCTTCGACTAGGTAAACCTCCCGCGCTCCCGCGCTGAGCGTCGCTTCATATACGGCACGTTTTTCCACTTCGGTTACACCGCTTGGAATGCCAACCACGACGCGGGGACGTGGGATGGGTACCCAGGTTTGTTCGTGCGCTTTGTTGATAAGGTGATGCAACATCGCATAGGTTACATCAAACTCACTAATTACCCCATCTCGCAACGGGCGCACAATTAAAATAGCCTTCGGGTTTTTGCTCCACATTTCTTTGGCACGCGAACCAACTTCAATTGGTTGATTGGTTTTTTTCTCAATAGCAACAAAGGAGGGTTCATTGATGACAATTCCTTTGCCACGCACACTGACCAATGTATTGGCGGTTCCAAGATCAATGCCAATGTCTAAAGAGAATAGCCCAAAAACGTAATCTAATGGTCCTAGCACGTAAGGCTCCTAACGGTTTCAGCATAAGGGGGCATTATAACATGAACTGTGCCATTCATTTCACCCTGTATGTGCTGAAATTCCATCGTATTGTGGGTGCTTCTGAACCACTTTTGTTCATAAATGGGATTTTAATTGTTCCTCAATGATGTGCAAAACTGCTGCGGGGGCTTCATTGATAAAAAAATGCCCACCTTCGATGAGGTGCAGCTCACTGGTTTGACTGGTTTGATCCTTCCAACCTAGCAAGCGGTCATGAGTAGCATGTCGATCGTGCTTCCCAACCAAAATATCAATTGGGAGGTCTAACCTTGCTTCTGGTTGATAAACATAATGATCTAGCATATAGAAGTCAGCACGCAAAATTGGAACGAACAGGGTACGCAAGTCTGCACTTTGCTTGAGCGCAGACGGCACGCCATTGTAACGCACTTCTAGCTCTTCAAGAAAAAGATCATTGTCCAAAATATCAGAGATGGCGGAAAGCGGACGCTCCATTTGTGGAGGGGTATAGGCGGCGACAAAAAGCCTAAGCGGCATACTCAGTTTGCGACGGCGCACTTCTCGCGCGACCTCAAACGCGATCATCGCCCCCATACTGTGTCCGTAGAAAGCATACGGCAGGTTCATCTCATTTTGCTCAAGGGCATCAACAAACTCTTTCGCCAAGTCTTGAAGCGTTTTAGGAATTGCTTCGCGCATTCGTGCTTCACGCCCCGGCAACCTAATGGAGCTAATTTGTAACGTGTGATGTTTGAGTAGGCTCTGCCATCCACGATAAATGGAAGTTCCTCCTCCAGCATACGGAAAACAATATAGCCGAAGTTGAGGGGTACTGCTAGAGGGTTGGTGTTGAAACCATGACATAGGATTCATAAAACGTCTTCTTACAAAGTTGAATTGGTTTATCAGAAACATTTATTGCAAACTATATCATATCGTGTTATATTTATTTAGCTGTTTTATGCTTGCAATTAATCAACAAAAGGAGCTAATAAAATGGAAAAACTTGAATACTTAGAGATAATGACTAATGGGTTGCCAAAAGTCAAAGATTTACCCAAACATATTGTTATCGTAGGGGCAGGGATTGCTGGCTTGATGGCAGGTTATCTGCTCAAAAAAGCGGGTCACACCGTCACCATCCTAGAAGCACAAAATCGCTTGGGTGGGCGCATCCTCACCTATAGAGGTTTTGCTGGTGAAATGTACGGTGAATTTGGCGCGATGCGATTCCCACGTCAGCACGAACTCGCAACTTATCTCATCAACGAGATGTTCCAACTAGAAACTAAACCCTTCCCCATGTATGATGAAGACACCTTCATTTGTATGCAGGGACGTTCGGTTCGTCGAAGCCAATTCACTCCGGATACGTTTAACTATCAGATTGCCGACCATGAACGCGGAAAGACCCCACAGGAAATTCTGCGCGCGGTTGTCCAACCGTTGATTGACATCATGGACGGAGAGGATAAAGATGCTGCATGGGAGAAGTTGCTCAAGGAGTATGACCGCTATTCTCTCATTCAGTTTTTCACCGAGCGCGGGCTTAGCGACGGCGCACTTTCAATGTTGGGACCGCTACTGAACTTAGAAGGTCGTTATCACTTCTCTCTCGTCGAGTGGTTCGTGCACTATTATGAGGATGTTTTTGGCGATCTTGATTATGTTGTCAATGGGGCAGAGAGCATCGCACGTTCGTTTGAACCCCATTTGATGGATGATATTCGTCTGGGTGCTAAGGTGCAAGCTGTCCAACAAACCTATGAGAAAGTAATCGTCCACTATAACGCTGGCGGACAAATGCAAAAGGTAATTGCGGACGAATGTATCATTACCATACCTTTTACCTTATTGCGTCATATGGAGATTGAAGGGTTGGATGCTGACAAATGGTATGCCATTCGTAACGCATATTATGGACGCGCCCATAAAATTTTCATGCAATTCAGTGAACGCTGGTGGGAAACCAAGTACAACATCACGCATGGGGTGACGGTGACCGACTTGGCGATTCGCAATGTGGTTTATACCCCAGCAGGGCAAGACCCTCGTTTTCAAAAAGGGGTATTGATTGCGTCTTATGCTTGGGAGCAAGACAGCATCGCCTACAGTCCGCTACCTGAATCAGAACGTATCGCTCAGGCGTTAGAAGACCTGATTAAAATTCATCCTGAAGCTCGCCACACTTTCGAGTTCGGTATCTCCCATGATTGGGCACTTGACCAATATGCCGGTGGGATCGGTCCACTTTTCCGCCCTATGGAAATGGGTGGCAAAATATATGATGATCTGATCCGTCCTGTCCATCGGGTGTGGTTTGCAAATGATGGATGTGACCGCCGTCATCGTCGCTGGATAGAAGCATCTCTAAAAGCCGCCATCAAGAATTGCTTTGCGATTCATAAAGGAATGCGAAACGAGATGCCCTACAGAGACTAGGGAGTAGCCTTTTTTAACAAAGGCACACGTTATCTTAATCTGTTGTTCAATTGTAAACTCAACGCACTCACATTGGGATTTCGTGAGTGTGTTGAGTATCGTCGTGTAAACCGTAATTGCACCCCATTTAACCCGATTTGAAAGGCTAAGGTCTCACTAGTATTTTATGGCGATTCAATCTAAGTGGATACAGGTTCATCATAAACAGGTTGTAGAATTAAGCGATCGCGACGTTCATATTTGGCGAGCGAACCTACAACCAGACGCAATTTCTATGGTGCGCTCTCAGCTGGTCCTCAGCAGTGCTGAACTAGATAAAGCGAATCGCCAGTATTTTGATCGCGACCGCCTCCGCTCCATTATGGCACGAGGGTATTTGCGCCATATCATGGCAAAATATCTGGCAACCGAAGCGAGCGAAATTCGCTTTTGTTACACAGAAAAGGGTAAACCTTTTGTTGATGCCTCGCAAAATCCGAGTGGCTTGACGTTCAACATTAGCCATTCCGCCAATATGTTTGTTTGTGCGGTTGCAAAAAATCGGCAAATTGGAATTGATGTGGAGCAAATTCGGGAAATACGTACACTGAATGGGATGATTCGCATCGCCCTTTCCACAAAAGAGCAGGCGACTTTTGCGCTATTGCCAAAACAAGATCAGCTATTTGCTTTTTTCAATTCATGGACTAGCAAAGAGGCATACTTAAAGGCGGTTGGTGTAGGGATCGCCTTCGGATTGCAGGCGGTTGAAGTGGTTTTTGATCCCGCTCGAGCTGTTGAACTGCTGCGCATTAATGGAGATCAAGCCCAAGTGGCAAGTTGGACGATCAAACGCATTAGCCCACGTAGCGGTTATATCGCTGCAACTGTTGTGGAGGGACGAAATTTGACCTTCACCCATTATCATTTTGAGCATTAAGCCTTCCGTTGATCAGCTTTATTTTCAATTTCAGAGACATTGTGCAATGAAATTTCAACTACCCGATTTGCCCTTGGTTGCGATAGGCTCTGGACGCGAGTTTAATCTTGCAAAATTAAACCGCCCGACCCTGCTCGTCATTCAAAATGAGTACAGTGCCACGATTGCAGAAAGCATTCACGAAAAGATACGCCGAGTGTATCCGTTTGCTTCTGAGCTTTTAATTGCAAGCATAGCAGATTTACAAAATGTACCTAAGCTGTTGCAATATCAGGTGACGACTTTCTTGACTACAGCCTATGACAATGCCATCTCTACGCTTCCGAGTATTTTGCCAGCAGAAGATTATGTAGTGATTTTGCCGGACTGGACCGGTAAGGTGGCGCGTTCTTTAAATATTTACCCATTTAGCCGCGTACCCAGCGTGGTGGTGGTGAACAGTAAAAACGATGTGCTGGGCAAGTATTCGGGCACTAGAATTGAAGAGGGCGCTTTGCTACTGTTAAGCGAACTCACTGAAATGAAAACTCGGTAGGCTGTGGCAAGTTACTATTGACACAAAGTTATAGTTGCATTTGTTACTAATTTCAGATATTCTAAAAAAATGCATTCAAGGAGCAAAACGATGGATGAAATGAATCAGAACAAAAACACTGTTAAATACTCCACGCCGATCATCTTGGATCTCGGCACTCAATCTCGCCAGCAGGTAAGCGACCTTAAGCGGGGGAAGGGCGATCTGATGACAGAGGTGATGGACGTGATAGATGAGGTTTCTGATCAACTTTCTTCCAGCAATCCAAATGCGATCTACATACCGATCATCGTGGTATATGGAACGATGAAATAACTAAATTGGTAATTTGCGACATTCTTCTTTGTCGCTTATACAACTATCTACATCACTCCGAGGAGAATCGTAATGACTGAAAAACAACATGAAACACCCATCGTTATCGAACGTGAGAAGAGCGAAAGCTCTGATCGTCGTACTCGCCTTGCCGACATTCAAGAAGCAGAAGGGCATCTTTTGACCGCGCTTCGTCGCGTTACACGTGCTGTAGATAGTGGGATTGATACCTACTTGACCGCGCGTGATGAATCCATCAAGGAAAAGGGCGATCAAGCATTTGCTGATCTTCTTCCAAATGCTGCTCGTGGTTTGAGCAACGCTTTAGAAATCCTCTCTCCATTGCCCACCGACATCGTCAATGCATTCTATCCTGACCGTGTACGTGATCTCGTTGAAGATGGTACGAAAGTTGTCGGTCGCGTGCTCGACTTCGATTTCCGCGACGATGATGATAAGAAATAAATCTCACTAGTCTCACTGTGTTTCTTTTAAGTGGGGGAATTTCAATGTTCCCTCACTTATATATGACGAATTCTAAGGCGGAACAATGGCAATCATCCAAAAAAAGAACAGAAATTCTGTTGTCGATCTGAATACGGGAACGAGTGATGTCATAGGTTCGATTGCCCGTCCCCCTGCATTTGTTTCAGAATCCCTAAATGCTGTGGTAGAACTTCCTGAGTATGACCCGATAGTAGATTTTGATGCCGACATTGGATTACAATTTAAGCGTGGTTTTGCATGGGTTAGAGCGATCTTAGCATTTCTTGTAGGTACGGTGCTTGATATTGTTTTGCCGTGGCGAGAGGATAGTGCGGAGCGTCGGGCTAGTCGTTTAGCTTCTGTCATCCAAGAACTGGGTGGTACGGTGGTTAAACTGGGTCAGCAACTCAGCATGCGAATTGACTTTTTACCGTATGAGTATTATTCCAAGCTGTCTAAATTATTCAATGAAGTTCCTGCCTTCGATTTCAAGTTAGCCATCATTGCCATTGAGTCCGCTACTAAGGAACCGATTTCAAAGACCTTTGAGCGCATAGACCCGAATCCAATCGGGGCAGGGGCGGTCGCTTGCGTGTATCAAGCTGTTTTGAGAAAAAACGGTAAGAAGGTAGCGGTTAAGGTTCGCCGTCCTGGTGTTGGTGAAATCTTTGCTGCAGACTTTGACATCATTAAAATTATCTTTTTAGTAACTCGTTTCTTAAATCTGTTGCCAAGAATTATTACGTTTCAAGCGATTGATGAACTCCATGATCTCATCATGGAGGAATTAGACTTCAAGCGCGAAGCCCGCCATCAGGACATGTTTAGACGCGCCGCTGAGCATTCCGAGCGTCGATATTTTTCGGCTCCACGGGTGTACTTTGAGTACAGTAGCGATAGGGTAATCGTACAGGAATATGTGCAGGGCATTTTGCTTAAGGATCTGCTGACCATTGTTGAGCGCAATGATACGAAAGGCTTGCAACGTTTAGCTGTGTACGACATTGATCCACAAGAGGTTGCCCGTCGTTTGCTTTGGACAAACTACTGGACAATCTGGCGCACCTTATTTTTCCATGCCGACCCACACCCCGCTAACGTCTTGGTCTTACCCCACAATGAACTGGTCTTCATTGATTTCGGCTCGGTGGGATCGTTAGGCAGCAAACTGCGCTGGGCGTTGCAAGAGGTTTATGAGGCGGAAGCCAGAATGGATGTTGAGGGTGCAGCTCGTACCGCCATCACATTGATGGAGCCTTTGCCCCCCCTTGATGTGAATAAACTTTTAGCGGATACAACCGAAGAATTTCAGCGAGCAACAATTGCGCTTCGCAGCGAAGGTGTTCCCTGGCAAGAGCGCACCACAGCTCAGTTGTGGTTTGGCTTCTTCCGCGTCGCTCGAAAATATGATGTCAGTTTGCCCTCTAGCGTGGTGCGCCTCATACGTGGCACGCTGTTGTACGACACTTTAGCCGCGCGTCTCTATACCGAACTAAACATCAATGAAGTTTATGATCAATATCGGCGTGATGCCGGCACGCAAGCTGGACGTGCCTTGGGAAGAGAATTTCGTAAACGACTGTTCACAGGGCCTGATCCGGAAGACTTCTTGCGTATTGAACAACTCATCAGCGAAGGGGGTGCGCTTATTTTTCAAGGGCAACGCTTGTTGAGCGATGTCACCTATAAGCTACAACCGCTTACTGGACAGGTTGTGTTGATCTTCTCGACCGTTGGTAGCATTGTAGTTCGATTAAGTGTGATCTGGCTTAGCCCGATCGTTGTTGCG
>CAIRDJ010000111.1 GCA_903877335.1 uncultured Chloroflexota bacterium
ACAAGAAGCCTTTTTTCTTGCGCCGGCCCTCAATGTCATCCTACGTTGCCAGCACGCCTCGACTCACGCTTGACCGCCCGCACATGCTGTGCCTCAACCGTTACCACATCTAAGGTACGACCATCCAGCGCGAAAATCTCAAGTTCGTATGCTACTCCATCATGGTAAATATGGACAACAACCCCCACATCCCCTGCCTTGAGATCATGTTCGGGTAAATCCGTGGTGATAACAACTTGTTCGTGTTCGTTAATCATGCTTTTCTCCTTCCAATGGATAGGCTGTCACCAATCGAGGAACATCTTTCCCTGTATCGACAATCCATACAGAACGCACTTGTGGCGAACGCCCGTCTGGTGTTTGCATTTCACCTTCGATTATATACTTAATTCCGTGTAATGTTTCAGATGAATGTGTGATCTCATGTGAAGATGCGTGTTGAAGGAGTGCCTCTTTGAGAGTTAGCCAATCCTCACGCTCAAAGCCAAAAGCCATATAGAATGCCGATTTGCCACCTGATTTCTCCTCAGAAAGCAGATAGTCCGTGATTTTGGATTTCTCAACAATCAGCTTTTTATGATTCGGTAACTTCATGTGTCCTCATAAGAATGCACGCATGTGCCAATGCTTTCATAACCATTATGTGAATCTCCGTTTTAACTGCTATTTCCCATCATCATACCGCATCACGCTTCGCTTCACAGCATTCTGAATTGTGCCTTAGAGTGTTATGATGAACAGGCTAGAATTCATTTGAGCCAAATCTAATGTCTATCGGAGAAACCTTCAACGATGAAACGCTTGATTGTGTTGTTCCTATTGTGCCTCGTCCTGTTGCCTGCCTCGTTCGTGATCGCCCAAGATGACTTGATCGGACCCCTCACCTATCCCGATGGGATCAACCCCCTCACTGGACTAGCGGTTGAAGATACCGCCATGCTCAACCGTCGCCCGCTGATTGCTCGCATTTCCAACTATCCATCGCTCGTGCGTGAGCGTCAGTATGGGTTAATGCGTGCCGATGTGGTGTGGGAGTATTTGCTTTCGGGCGGGGTGACACGCTTCAGCGCGATCTTCCTTAGTCAAGACCCAGAGCGCGTCGGTCCATTGCGGAGCGCACGCTTGACAGATTTTGAGCTTGTGCGCATTTATCGCGCCCTTATCACCTACAGCGGGATGTCCGATGGGGCGAACCATATCATGGCGGGGGATGCTTTGATGGCAAGTCGGGTGGCGGGCGGTTCTGGTCCGTGCCCAACCATCTGTCGTTTCCCAGAGGATGGCGTAGCCATTGAGCACACGCTCTACGCTGACCTGGCGCTGGTGCGTGAGATGGCAGTAGAACGCGAGCGCGATGTTACACCAGAAGCGGTGTATGGGATGGCATTCAGTGAGACGGCACCCGCAGGGGGCACGCCCGTTGAAGCGGTGCGCATTCACTATCGCGACTTGATTATCGATTGGGCGTATGACGCAACCGAGCAACATTGGGTGCGCTCAACCGATCAAATCCCACATATTGAGAAGGAGAGCAACGAGCAACTGCACACCTCGAATGTCTTGATTCTGGAGGAGATTCATACCGAGCAACCTTACGTTTCTGAAGGCTATTGGGGTCCAGGGGATTACGCCTTCTCCACCAATTTGATCGGCAACGGGCGCGTGTTCTTAATGCGTGATGGGCAATATTATGAAGGACACTGGGAACGCGCCACACGTGAAGACCCGCTCACCTTCTTTGATGCCGAAGGAAACACGCTCCCCTTCAAGCCCGGCAACACCTTCATCACGATGGTGCCGGAGTGGATTGACGGCTATGAATTGCGCTTTAGCCTCGTGGATGCGCAGATCGTCCAACCCAACTCCAATATCGAGTTTCGCTATGGACCCAATGATCTATATGTTGCGCGTGGATGGGCAACCCCTGACATGGAGTTTAAGGCGTTGGGGCGCAACTACAATTCCACTTGGTTACAAGTTCAACATGAAGACGAGCGTGAAGTGTGGCTACCCACCGAAGCGTTGGAGATTGGCGACCTTGACCCCACCACATTACCGCTAGTCCGTCCCATCAACGAACACTAACTTGCGTAACATGGATGAAAGCCTGCCCAAACAATAATTTGAATGTCAAACCTCCCCCCTAATACCCCGTTACGAGTCGTTTAGGGGAGAGGTTCAGTCATTCCAATTATTCAATGCCGAGATAGGCTTTTTGCACAGAGGGGTTATTCTTGAGCGACTTCGCATCATCGCTCAATACGATTTCGCCAGTTTGTAACACATACCCACGGTGGGCAATGCCCAATGACATGAGCGCGTTCTGTTCCACCAACAACACCGTCACCCCTTCTTGGTTGATGCGCTGGATGGTCTCAAAAATCAGATCCACCAGCACGGGTGCCAAGCCCATCGAGGGTTCATCCATGAGGATGAGCTTGGGCTTCGCCATCAACGCGCGGGCAGTCGAGAGCATTTGCTGTTCGCCCCCGCTCATGGTGCCGGCAAGTTGCTTGCGACGCTCACCCAGGCGGGGGAAGAGTTCATAAGCATACTCAATGTCCTTCTGAATGGCTTCGCGGTCGTTGCGATAAAACGCACCCATCTGCAGATTTTCAACCACAGTCATCTTAGCGAAAATACCGCGCCCTTCTGGCACCATTGAAATCCCCTTCGAGATGATCTCATGCGGTTTAGAAAGATAGACGTTCTCCCCAGCAAACATCACCGAGCCTTGGCGAGGTTGCATCAAGCCGGCGACGGTGCGAAGTGTGGTGGTTTTACCCGCGCCATTGCTCCCAATCAGGGTGACGATTTCACCGCTGTTCACAGTGATTGAGATGCCTTTAAGCGCGTGAATTTTGCCATAGTAGGCGTGTACATTGTTCAGTTCTAGTAATGCCATTGTGTGCCCCTAGTGATTCACTTGTGCTGCCGCACCACTACCAAGATAAGCCTCAATAACTTTGGGATTCTTTTGGATGTCTTCCGGAAGTCCCTCGGCAATGGTCTCGCCATGATCGATGACGGTGATATATTCCGAAATACCCATCACCACGCGCATATCGTGCTCGATCAACACCACCGTGATGCCCAGATCATCGCGCAATTTACGGATGAACTGAGTTGTTTGGGCGGTTTCAATGGGGTTCATGCCGGCGGTTGGTTCATCCAACAAGATGAGTTGGGGATCGCTGGCGAGTGCCCGTGCAATCTCTAAACGGCGTTGATCCCCATAGGGAAGATTCTTCGCCAACAGATCACCCTTCCCTTTCAGCCCCACATAGTCAATTAACTGGCGCGCGCGTTGTTCGGTCTTGCGCCCTTCCTCTGTTGCCACGGGAGACATGAAGATCGCGCCCAACCATGATGACTTGAGGTTGCGTTCTTGCCCCACCATCACATTTTCGATGGCGGTCATGTTGTTGAAGAGGCGGATGTTCTGGAAAGTGCGGGCAATCCCAATGCGGGTGATGTCATAAACGGGTTTGCCGTCAATCCGTTGCCCATCAAAGGTAATCACCCCTTCATCAATTTTGTAGAAGCCGGTGATGCAATTGAAGAAGGTGGTTTTGCCCGCGCCGTTCGGTCCGATGATGCTGGAAATGGACAGGCGCGGAATACTAAAGTTGAGGTTGTTGATTGCCACCAACCCCCCAAACCGTTTGGTCATGCTGTTTGCAGAAAGAATCGTGTCGTTGGTCATTGAGAAGTCTCCTTTAGTCTGCGCCTGCTAAACCTGCAACATCGTCACCGCGTTCACGACGGGCGACGGTGGAAGGAATGAAGCCTTCTGGGCGTTGGAGCATCATCCACACCAACAAGATGCCATATACCAAAAAGCGATATTCGCTGAACTCGCGCAGAATTTCTGGCAAGCCCATCAAGACCAACGCGCCCACCAATACGCCAGAGATGCTACCCATCCCCCCGACGATGATGAGTGCCAACACATTGAGCGACACCAACAGGGTGAAGCTGTTGGGGAAAGCTGCGCCCACCTTGCTGGCGAAGATGGCACCCGCCACCCCACCGATTGCCGCGCTGATGGTGAATGCCAATAGCTTAGAGCGAGCGGTATCAATCCCCATCGCAGCTGCCACATCTTCATCCTCGCGGATTGCTGTCCACTGACGACCAATGCGGGAGTTGATGAGTCGCCAGGTCACAAACAGCATCACGATCACCGCAACCAATACGACATAGTAGAACTGCTCTGGATCAACAATTTCAATGTTGAAGAAGTATGGCTTGGGGATGAGTTTTAAGCCCGCCGCGCCCCCAATGTATTTTTCAAGCGCGTCGGAATTGGCGAGCTTGCCGATGATCTCCCCAAAGCCCAGCGTGGCAATGGCGAGATAATCCCCGCGCATCTTCAAAACGGGAAGCGCGAAGATGAACCCAGTCAACATGGCGGCAAGTAACGCCAACGGGATGGCAAGCCACAAGTTAAAAACACCGCCGCCAATGCCCTGCGGTCCTTGCGAGGTGAGCAAGCCAACGAGGTATGCCCCAACGGCAAAGTTGGTGACGTAGCCTAAATCTAGCAAGCCCGCCATACCGATGGCGATATTCAAGCCCAAGCCCATCAGCATATACAAACCAACGGTGGTCATGGCATCGCTCAAGAACCGCCCTGCCACCCACGGCAAGATGATGAGGATCATGGCAAACAAAATTAGCCCCAAGCCATTGGTACTCCGACGAGTGGCGACAGGGAGTTGTTTGAAGCCCTGTTGGATGTTCTTGCCAAAGGACGTGTTGATGCCGTTCACCAAGAGGGCGATGCCAAAGACGGTGAGGGCACCCGTTAACTTAAGCGTATTGCGACGGAAGAATGGATCAAGCAGATCGTCACTAAAGCCGAAAAATTCGAGAATCGTCTCCAAGATGGTATTGAGATATTCCGCCAGCAACGCCACCAACAAGGTAGCGACAAATGCGCTGTAGAGTAGGCTACGCAAGGAGGACGGGACGAAGCTCATCAGCGCGCCCAACAAGCCCAAGCCCATCATGATGCCCGTCAAGATCAGGCTACCCATGCGGGGGGACCCATTCTGCAGGGTGAGGATTTCCCCTAAGCCTTTATAGATGTTGGTGAAAATATCGCGCACATCAAAATGATATGCCACATACGTGAGTGCCAACACGGGAAGCGCGGCGATTAAGCCAACCAAAAGCCCCCCCACCAACTTGGTGACGGTGGGCAATTCACGATTTGCTAACCAGGCTCCGCCCACCAAAGCGGGGACGAAGATCATCACTTGGCTCATGGTCAGGTAATCACGGATGAGTTCGCGCTCGTTAAATGCGCCCACCAACCCCACCACTGCCGTATAGAAAATCACAATGCCGGTGATCAACCCTGCATTGAGAATCGTGCGAAAATGTTTGGAATTCATGTCGCTTCCCCTTTAAGCCTTCTTCTCGGAAAGTTTTTCGCCGAGGATCCCTTGTGGGCGGAAAATAAGCACCAACAACAACATGGTGAAGGCGATGACATCTTGAAGCTGGTTGGGTCCTGGCACGCCTAGCCCATCCAAGATCAAATTGGGTCCCAGTTGCTCGATCACGCCAAGGAACAAGCCCCCTAGCATCGCACCTGGGATACTGCCGATCCCACCCAAAACAGCAGCGGTGAATGCCTTGATGCCCGGACGGAAGCCCATGCTAAAGCTGATGCCCTGTGGGCGATACAATCCACTAATGACCCCAGCTGCGCCAGCTAAAAAGCCACCTATTGCAAAGGTGAACATAATTACTTGGTTGATGTTGACACCCATTAGGGTGGAAACTTCTTTGTTTTCAGAAACAGCTCGCATCGCTTTACCGATTTTGGTGCGTTCTACTAAGAAATAGAGCAACAGCATGAGCAAGGTTGCCATCACAATCACCACCACCTGGGTGATGGAGATTTCCACGATGCCCAACCCAATATTTCCCCCTGTGATGCCTAACGCGGGGTAGTCTGCACTGAGGGCATCCACACGCGGATAGGTGCGGAAGTCCGAGCCATACAAACCGCGCGCGGTGTATTGCACAAAGAAAGAAGCACCAATCGCGGTGATGAGCGTCACCAAGCGCGGGGCACCCCGTAACGGGCGGTAGGCGATTCGCTCCAACAACACGGCTACGGTGGTCGAAATTAAGCCGGCGAAGATCACCATCAAGGGAATGGCAAGAAGGGGATAGGCATTCAAGAAACCGCTCTTGAAAAGGTAGTCCGCAAAGAAGTAAGTTGAGAGCGAACCGATCATGAACACCTCGCCATGGGCAAAGTTAATCATGAGGAGAATGCCATAGACAAGGGTGTAACCCAGCGCAATGAGGGCGTAAATGCTCCCTTGTGCCAACCCTGCCACGATCAAGTTCAACCACGTTCTCAGCTCGTATTTGCCAGAAGCAAGCGTGTTGAACGTGCCAATGACAACGGCAAGAATAATGGCAACACGGATTGCATCAATGATACCGTCAACCCATGTATAGTTTTCAAAACGACGCATAAACTGATTCATAGAACCAACCCAGTATAAAGTGTTTAACTTTAGTTTGATAGCAAAATAGGAATGAGCCAGAAGGACGCTCCTGGCTCATTTGGGATTATGACTAGTTCAATCGTTGACGAAGATTATTCTGCGTCAGCGGGAGACCAAACAACCGCGGGGGGCCATTCGCCAGCCACTTGAGCTTCGCTCAATTGGTAAATGGCGAGTGCTTCACCGGTTGCACAGTCACCGTATTCAGTACAGGTCAAACCACCCGTGATACCGTCGAAGTTTACGGTGTTGGTCAAAGCATCACGCAGAGCTTGGCGACCGATGACAACCGTACCATCGTCGTTGGCTACAGCAACTGCTTCGATGGCATCCAACAACATGTTGGTGGCATCATAAGCGTGTGCGTGGAAGCCAGAGGGAGGGGTGCCGCCGAACTTGTCTTCCCACTTTTGGAGGAGTTCGTCATAGCGTTCGCCGGTTACACGGGGAGAGGACATGTACATGCCAGCAGCGCGTTCGCCCGCGGAAGGAGCGAAGGTGTTGGTGAACAAACCATCTGCACCGAAGAGAATGAGTTCATCCAAGCCATCGGTGGTACCAACTTGAGAAGCGATGAATGGACCTTCCGGCTCGAAGAGGGGGAAGTACAACACTTGGGCACCGCTGGCAGCAACTTCGGTCAAGATTGCGGTCATGTCGGTGTCACCCTTGTTGACTGCACCTTGGAACACAACTTCACCACCGAGTGCGGCAAATGCGTCTGCCATGGCTTGTTGCAAACCATCGGTGTAAGCGTCGCCATCATGGATGGTTGCCAACTTGGTCAAACCGAGTTCGTTAAATGCGTATTCAGCAGCAATACGCCCTTGGATGAGGTCGTTGTGACCGGTACGGTAGTAACCTGGTTGCCATACACCGTTGTTTTCGGTGTCGGGGGAGGTCAAGAAGGGAGAGGTGTTGGCGGGGGAAATCATCAACAAGCCAGCTTCGCTGATGATGGGGAGCGCACCAGTGGCAGCACCAGAGCAGGTCGTACCGATAACGGCAACGATCATGTCGTCAGCAGCAACTTTTTGTGCGGCAGCTTGTCCGCCTTCTGCAGAACAAAGTTCATCTTCTGCAACGAGTTCGATCTCACGATCGAGAATCATGCCACCACGATCATCAACAGCGATTTCGATTGCACCCTTTGAATCTTCACCATACGGAGCAACTGCACCAGAGAGAGCAAGCATGTAGGCGATGGTTACAGGATCATCTGATTCAAGAACGACACAGCCGAGTTCATCAGCACAGTCTTGAGCGGAAACCATTGCGACAGAAACTGCCAACAATGCGAGAATGGTTAGAAGGAGCAAAATGCGCTTCATAGGACGTATTCTCCAAATATACTTGTAACAATTAGATTTGAACGTTAGGTGATAGTTCCCAACACGGCAACAGTATAGCCCAACCTTCCACTAAAATATAGCGCATTTTCAGCAAAAGCACAAAAAGTGATATGACAAAAATGTTAATGATTTACTTGTAAGAAGTGTTCAAGTTGTTGTGTGGGGCATGGCTACCCACCGATAGGATAGCCACGTGCGCCGAGAAACGCGGGTTACACCTCAAAGCGAGGTGTATGCAATTCATCGGAGGGTTGATTCATTTGGTGCGTCAATACGCCATATTGCCCGGTGAGGTGTCCCAGGATGGGCATTTGTACCGCTGTAACTAACACTGCACCGAATGGGATGGCGCTGAGAATCAAATTGGCAATGCCCAAGATGATCGCTGCGCCCACCGAGAATAGCCACCATTGCACGGTCGCGCCCATATTCTTGGTTACGCCTCCCCAAAGCGAAGCCACCTTGAAGAACTCTCCCACTTGCCCACTTTGAGCGTAGCGCACCGTTGCTAGATTCACCAAAGCCCCCGTCACCACATAGTAAATCAACAGCAAGGGTGTCAAGTAAAGGAACGGGAGGGATGTTGTCCCGATCTGGGTAAAAATCGCCTCCGCTTTGTCTTGGTCGGTGAAGAAGATTTCCTGCGTTTCTGGGTCTGTCTCCATGATGTCGAAGAGTGGCAGAGCTGCCGTCACCGCTGGTATAAGTGCCCCACACAAAACCAATAAGGGCAAAATGTTGTAGACGATATTGGCAAGAACAACATGAAAACCTTGTGTGATCTTCTTGCCCCACTGATCCCAAGACGGCAGAGGTTTTTCTTCACCCTCCAACATGTTCTTAATTAGTTGAACTTTATACCCCTCTTGAGCGGCAAACACAATGATCCCCAAGCCGAAGAAGATCATCATGATGCTTGCAACTAGCGTCACCACCAAGTTGATACCGATCTTGATTAACCCATTATCATCATGCAGTAGATATGTGAATGCTTTGCCAAAATTCATGGTGTTTTCTCCTCAAAAAAATAATGTGCTGGCAACGCTCTTGATTGTAGCGCAAAATGCGATCCTCCGGGTTCAACTTCCCCGACTCGCCGCAACTGCAACGCAATTTCCCCAGTGCCCGCTCTACCGGATGTAAACATCTGGGTTGACCACATCGAGGGGTTGTTGCCCAAGCAAAACCGTCAGCGCGTTTTGTGATGCCATGATTCCCATGCGGAGCGTGGTTTGGCGCGTGGCGGATGCACTGTGTGGCGTGGCGATGAAGTTCGGGAGCGTCAACAGGGGGCTATCTGTTGGCGGTTCATGGGTGAAAACGTCGCACGCTGCCCCTGCCAAGTGCCCGCGTCGCAACGCCTCATAGAGCGCGGATTCGTCGATTAATTCCCCACGCGCCGTGTTAATCAGATATGCCCCACGCTTCATCAAGGACAAGGTTTGGGAGTTCATCATGGCGTGGGTTTCGGGCGTGAGGGGAGAATGCAAGCTGACAAAATCGCAGATTTCCAACAGGGTTAGGAAGGGTAACGCGGTGGCATCCGTCACGCGGTCAGATGGCACGAAAGGATCATAGTAGTACACCCGCATGCCAAAGCTGTTGGCACGGGTTGCCAACTCACGCCCGATGCGCCCCATCCCAACGATGCCCAACGCCGAACCGTACAACTCCGTCCCACTGACTGGAGTATATTCCCCCTGTCGCACAAGGCGATCTTGTTGGGGTAACTGTCGGGCAATTGCCATCATCAACATGAAAGCGTGTTCTGCTACTGCCAGCGCGTTTGCGCCGGGGGTATTCGTCACCACCACCCCCGCCCGTGTGGCAGCAACCAGATCGACCTGATCCACCCCCACCCCAAAGCGCGAGATCACCTTCAGTTGGGTTGCCTGTTGGATGACTTCCGCAGAACATTCGTCTAAGCCCAAGATGATAGCAACCTTATCCGCCACCAACTCCGCCAACTCGGTGGCGGTAGCGGGGCGCGAGTAGGGGCTATTGACCAACTCGTAACCTGCTTGACGGAGCAGGTCTTGATGGGTGCCTGTCATCTGACGGAAGGAACGAGGCGTGATGAGAATCCGTTTGCTCATGAGCCAGATGCCTGCCAACGGGGATTGTCCACCAAAACGGGCGAGCCGTCACGCTCAACAACCAAAACAGGAAAGCCTTGCGTTTCAATGGTGGCGTAATCATGTCCAGCATCACCCGCCCACACCGCAAAGAAGATGAACGGGGTCTTGCCCACATTCACGGTGCGGTGCGCCCAGTGGGGTGGAACATAGGCGATCGTGCCCTTGTGCATGGGGACATGGCTCACTGCCCCCTGTTCGGTTTGCAGAAGCAAGTAGCCCTCGCCCTGTAACCCCACGTACACTTCCCCTTCATTGCGTTTCTCGTGGTAGTGCCCCTTGGTCATGTGATACTCATCCCCCACCGTGCCGGGGTGAATGATGGTGGTGCAATACAAAATGTGCCCGTCTTCTTCCGGCAAGCCACTGGCGTACACTTCGTACACCAAGCGATCAGTTTCCTGCAATGCCTGTTGCGTGGCGGTTTCATCGTGATACATCCCAACCATCTGGCGGAGCGTGCGCTGGATGAGAACGGGTGCGCCTTCAATGATACCGTTGACATCGTTCAAGTGTGTTGCGAAAGGGAGGATATTGGTCATCGTTCAATCTCGTTTCAAGGTAGATCAGGGATATAATACAAGGGCAATCGGTAGATGCCCCGTTGCTTCATTTTAATTCACCACATTGTACCGACTTTCAGGCGTCAGGATTTTTCACTCCAAAATCTTGAAGTCGATGTAATGCTCCATGGCAGTATGATTCGCGTGCTTAACAAGTTGCCCCCTACACATAACCTTTGATTTCCTCTTGCTAGACAAGGCTTTTAACGCAATATCATAGTCAGCATCATTCATGATAGTGAGCCGAACAGTCCGTTCTAATTGGTCAATTTGCCCTTTGATGGAAATGGTGGCAATGCTTCCATCGCTGGTCTCTGAGTTGAGGCGCGTCACCCACCCCGTTATCGTTTTTAGTTCCTCATTCCACTTACGTTGCAAAGTCCGTTCAATCCGCTTCGCCATTTGGCTGATGCGTGGTGTAATTACAAAATGCGAATGGGGGAGATCTCGCTTAGGAATGCGATCTGACCATGCCAAACTAATTTCAACAGGTTGATCTTCAGCACTCTCTTGCAGTTGCAACAAGGCACGACATAGATCAGCACTTCCGCCCAGATCAACAAAGTGACTTAGATGGTTTTCAATGATGGATTCACCATCTGATTCTGGGTCGACCCTTGAAGAAACACCTGACAAATAGTCAAGAGCATTGGCGAGGGTTTCAAGAACACGCCGACTGTATGGTACTTTTAGATCAGGGTCATCCCCAACCTCTGCATCTGTCTGAAAGGGAGCATGAATAACGAGTACATAGCTCCCAATTTCAGTTTGTCCGATTTGCGCTTGCTCAATGAAATCTAGGGCTGCGTTTGGTTTACGATTGGGCAGGATGGGGCGTTTGTTTTCCACAACCGTTGCAGCTGACAATAACGCTTCGTATGCACCTTGATAGAGTTTCATGCCATCCACAAGCGGAATTTGCCCATGCATTGCCAACGAGTGCATGGAGCGAAAGCGGATCACATCATGTTCAATGCCCATAATCTGGTCAAGGATAGCTTGCTCGGTGCGCCCCTCGATCTCACTCAAGGTGCGTAACACAGTTTGTATCCCCTCTCGATAATCATCGAAGGTTTGGTCAGCGATCAAAACGCGCTTCAAGTCCGAATCATCATGCTTAAACGTCCATGTTTCGACACCGATTTTAGTTGTACCGTAGTGTGTCCAACCTGTGTTTCGTAAGTAATTCTTAAGTCGCATCAGATCAAGCGATTCTAAGGCAAAATGGGTATTGTGAAGGGTCATGGTAATTCTCCATCGGCAATGCGTCGCATGATGTCTTTGAGCGCATTACCATGAAACATATTGGTTGTTGGTATATGCACGTTCTTCGATTTTTGTCCCGTGGCAAGATCGGGTTCACCTGCCAAACTCACCCAATAAGCACAATAGCGCATCAGCAGGTGATAGGGTGTTTCGTCTAACCAATCATCAACTGTGGTTGGAACATGCAAGAGCACTAGAATATGTGGTACCTGTTTCTTTTTACGTAGATCATTGTAATTCTTTTCTTCGAGTTGGTAGCTAATGACTTTCTGTTGATTAATGAATGTTGGCGATTCGGTACATTTGAGCTGTAGGTGAAGTTGTGGCGAAACAATAGCCTGCCCTTGTTCATACCCGATCAACTCAAGATCAACACTCTGGTCGTCTACCTTACGAGATCCAATGTTGTATCCATGCTTTGATGCTAGAGCATGAACATAAGCAATGCTAAACTGCTCTTTCTGTTGGTTAAGATCCATTCAATATCAATTCCTAGGGCATGTTTCAAGGTAGATCAGGGATATAATACAAGGGCAATCGGGAGATGCCCCGTTGCTTCATTTTAATTCACCACATTGTACCGACGTAGGTCATTCAAAAGTACAGCACACCTATTTTAGCAAGGGACTCACACAGTGAAAAATTACATTATTGCACACGACTTAGGCACGACAGGCAACAAAGCCACCCTCTATGACCGCGAGGGTAAATTGGTTGGGAGCGTCTTTGTCAGCTACAACACCGAATATGCCCATGTAGGTTGGGCGGAACAACATCCCGAAGACTGGTGGCAGGCGGTGTGCCGTTCTACCCATCAACTCATCCGCGAAACGCTCATTCAACCCAACGATGTGGCGTGCATCACTTTCAGCGGGCAGATGATGGGATGTGTGGCGGTGGATGAACACGCCCGCCCCCTGCGCAAGGCGATCATCTGGGCGGATATTCGCGCGGTTCAACAGGCGGAATGGGTTGCCACGCGCATTGATCGCAATCGCATTTATGAAATCACAGGGCATCGCTTGAGTTCATCCTACTCGTTGGCGAAAATGCTGTGGTTGCGCGACCATCAACCGGATATTTACGCCCAAACCTACAAGTTTCTGCATGCCAAAGATTCGGTGATTGCGCGGTTGACGGGTGTATTCGTCACCGAGCCATCGGATGCTTCCAGCATGAACCTGTATGATTTGGAGCGTGGGGAGTGGTCACAGGAAATCATCGAAGCAACCCAATTGAACCCCAACCAACTCCCCCAAATTCGTCAGTCAGTTGATGTGGTGGGGGAAGTTTTGCCCCACATAGCGGATGAGGTGGGCGTGGCAGCTGGCACCCCCGTTGTAGTAGGTGGAGGGGATGGCGCATGTGCGGCAGCGGGGGCGGGGGTGATCCATGAAGGGAGCGCGTACAACTATATCGGCTCGTCCTCGTGGATTGCAATTTCAACCGACAAACCCATCTATGATCCTGCCCAACGCACCTTCACCTTTGGGCATGTTGTGCCGGGCAAGGTCATGCCAACCGGCACGATGCAAGCGGCGGGCGCATCTTATCAGTGGACGCGCGACCAACTTGCCCAAACCGAACACGAAAGCGCAGAACGACTTGGGGTCAATGTGTATGAATTGATGAACCTGCAGGCATCGCATGCTGATGCTGGCGCAAATGGCTTGTTGTTCCTTCCCTATTTGATGGGAGAACGTAGCCCACGTTGGAATCCCAACGCGCGGGGCGGGTTCATCGGCTTGACCATTCGGCACACCCGCGCCGATATGATGCGAGCTGTTTTGGAAGGCGTGACCTTTAACTTGCGCGTGATCTTGGATGCCTTCACCCGACAGGGCGTATCCATTGAGGCGATGCGCTTGATCGGCGGGGGGGCAAGTGGACGCTTCTGGAATGAAATCATGGCGAATATCTACGGCATTCCGGTGCATCGTCTGGCGATCTTGGAAGAGGCAACCTCAATGGGCGCGGCACTGACTGGAGGGGTGGGCATTGGGTTATACCCCAACTTTGACATGATTGAGCAGATGAACGCCATCGCCGAGACCATCGCCCCCACGCCTGAGATTCAAGCGCGCTATGAACAGCTGTACCCAATCTTTGAAGCAAGTTACCACGCGCTTGTCCCCATTTACGAACAACTGGCAAGCCTCGAATGAAGACCAGCAGGGGGGTAAGGTGATGTGCCACCCCCTTGATTTGGGCGAGAACCTAACAGGGTTGGGGTTGTGTGGGTTCTATCCGTATGATAGACTCATGCGCGGTTTGTAACCAAACCAAATTTCACACGCTCGGATGCTGTGCGTGTTGTCCGCTTGGCGGATAGGTACAGCAGAAGATGGGCGTGATCGATAAACACACAACAGATGGAGAATGATTTAACCAATGCCTTCTAAAGTCACGCTACGCGAAATGTTAGAGGTAGGGGTTCACTTCGGTCATCGGGTTCAAAAGTGGGACCCGCGAATGGAACCATATATTTTTACCGCTCGTAACGGTATCCATATTCTTGATCTTCAACAAACGATCGTCAACTTACACCAGATTCACGACATGGTGCGTGATCGCGTGATGAGTGGCGGAACGGTCTTGTTTGTGGGCACCAAACGCCAAGCAGCAGAGACCATCGCCAAGGAAGCGGCACGCTGTGGGATGCCCTATGTCAACGTGCGTTGGCTTGGTGGAACGCTCACCAACTGGGTGACCATCCGCAAGCGTATTGACCAACTCAAGAAGTTGGAACAGCGCCGTGATAAAGGTGAGTTTGCACGTTTGACGAAGAAAGAAGCCCTCACGATGGAAGCGGAAATCGAGAAGTTGCAATTGCGCTTGTCTGGTTTACGCAACATGAAGCGCATTCCTGACTTCATTTTCATTGTGGATACCAACCGCGAAGCAACTGCCGTTAAAGAATGTAACATCTTGGGCGTTCCCATCATTGCATTGATGGACTCTAACTGTAACCCCACCGAAGCAGATTACTTGCTTCCTGCTAATGATGATGCCATGCGTGCGATCAGCTTGATGGTGGCGGCTATGGCGGATGCGGTGCTAGAAGGTCGTGCGATGCGTAAGGGCGATGAGGAAGACGAATTCGACACGCTCGAACAAGCAGACCTCACCCGCTACGATAACTTGATTGAAGAGGATGAAGAGTCCAACGATGAGACCTACTTAGGTGAATCCACGCTGGCTAAGATTCGCCGACAGAAAGAAATTCTGTTGGAAGACCGAGACAAGTAACAAGAGGATAGAAACGTGGCAGATATAACGGCAAGTATGATTAAGGACCTACGCGAAAAAACGGGCGCGGGTCCCCTTGATTGCAAGAAAGCCCTCACCGAAAGCAATGGTGACATTGAAGGGGCAATCGCATTTTTACGTGAAAAGGGATTGGCACGCGCCAGCAAGAAGCTCAGTGCTGGTCGTTCTATGCCCGAAGGGATTGTTGCTGTTTATCATCACTTCGATAAGCGCATGGCAGTAATCGTCGAAGTAGGTTGCGAAACCGACTTCGTAGCCAAGAACGATAAGTTCCAAGAATTCGCGCGTGATCTTGCCCTGCACATTTCCAGCGCAAAGCCCAAGTTTGTCGCCCGTGAAGAGATACCTGCAGACGCTTTGCAAGCGCAAAAGGATGCGGAACTTAAGCGTATGGTTGCCGAAGGCAAGTCCGAAGACGAAGCAAACGGGTCATTGGACGAAGCGATGAACGAGTTCTACAAGCAAGCGGTGTTGATGGAACAAGCCTACATCAAAGATGAAGACAAGACCATTGAACAATTGCTCAAGGAAAAGGTTTCAGAATTGGGTGAAAGCATCAAGGTTGCACGCTTTGCACGGTTTGCCATCGGAGAAAACTTAGGTAGCGAAGGTGATGAGGGTGAGGAATAATTCCCGCCACCTTTTGTTAAGCCATTTACCACTATATGTTATTGAAAAAGGGGATTGCTACTCAGCAAGTCCCCTTTTTTTTGCGCCGGGCTATTTTTCTACAGGCGCAACGGTCTACTTACGATTCAATTGGTAGGACTACCAGAAAGCAGTTGCACAATGACAAACGTTAAACCCGTCTATAAGCGCGTGCTGCTCAAGTTCAGCGGCGAAGCCATGTCTAAAGAGGGTAAACTTGGAATTGATCCAGACAGTGCTGAGGTCATTGCCACACGCATTAAGCAGGTGTATGAGCTTGGCGTTGAGGTTGCCGTGGTGATTGGGGCAGGCAATCTGTGGCGCGGGAGCATGGGGGTGGAGCGTGGCATGGATCAGGCGGTGGCGGATTACATGGGGATGATTGCCACCGTGATGAACGGGATGGCTCTCCAAGATGCCCTGCAGCGCATTGGCGTCGAAACGCGCGTGCAAACCGCCATACAAATGCAATCCATCGCAGAACCCTACATTCGCCTGCGGGCGATCCGCCACATGGAAAAGGGGCGGGTGGTCATTTTGGCGGGGGGGACGGGCAATCCCTTCTTCACCACCGACACCGCTGCTGCCCTCCGTGCAGCTGAGATTCACGCCGATATTGTCATCAAGGCAACCAAGGTGGATGGCGTGTATAGTGCGGACCCGTTCAAAGTTAATGATGCGGTGCGCTTCCCAACCTTGAGCTACCGCGAGGTGATGGAACGTGACTTGCGCGTCATGGATATGACTGCCTTCGCCTTGTGCAAAGAGAACAAGATGCCCATCTTGATATTGGACTTCTGGGGCGAGACCGACCTCATCAAGGCAATTGCTGGAGATACCTCGGTTGGCACACTGATTCATTAGGAATGTGGCGGTAGTGTGGTGGCTCGATCCCTGCCACACTACCAACCTGCCTAGGCTTCAACGCTTGAGGCGTTCACCGCGTTGGGCGCGTTGCACCTGCACCTCTTCGGGTAGATGGGTGGCGACGAGATAGCCGATGAAGATCAAAATCACGCCGAGTAAGTCCAACGTGAATTTATAATTGGGTTGTCCTAAACGGATGAAGTAGCCCCCCGAAGCTGGCAACACTCCCCCCAGCGCGATCAACGCATTGCCGATCACGCGGTTCTGCATGATCTGTTTGCTGGCGAATAACTGCGCCGACCACAACGCCCCCCCCACTAGCATCAACGTACCGATCCCGTTGGTGATGGGCACAAATGCCCGAACGCTCCCACTGAACGGGGGCATGATTTCATCGGTCAGTACCACAATATCCTGCCCAATTGTCCATGGCAACGACGGGGTGAGCGGGGTGATGAACATCCAAATGAACGTCATCAGGCTCACGAGCGACAACGCCATCATCGAATTTCTGGCGATGCTCCCACGCCGCACGAGCAAGAAGATCGTTCCTTGCCCCAACCACGGCGCAACCATCAACGCCCCCGCCCAATACCACAGGCGATAAGCCAAGCCTGACCACATGAAGGTTAACACCACTTGGGAGAGAGAGGCAATAAAATACAACAGCAACCCGCCCCCCCATGCCAGCAAATGCGGACGACGCTTCGCTAACCAACTGCGCAATACCAACGTAGCAAAAACGCCGGAACAGATCATCATCAAGATCGAAATGTAGAAATGGTAACTCTGTAGCAAGCCATCCATCAGGCAAGAAACCTCTAAAAATGTACAGGAATCCCAAAAAGTCTAGCATGATTGCCACTCTTAGCAATTAATTTTCATTGAACACTGATGCAGCATGAGAGGGAGTGGGTGCACATCGGTGGCGTGTTCACCACCGATAGGAGAAACGCCAAGGGGTCAGCTACCCAAGCCAACCGCTCGCGCGGTGGTATTCGGTGTCCGTGCTGATGGTGTTCACCCATCACACACCGATGATCTTGGGTTAACCTGGCTCGACGCTGATGAGGCGCAGGCTACATGGAAACCAACGCTAGGGTCTTTCACAGCACGAGGCAGACCAACGGACTATAAAAATCGCTTAATGAATGGATAAAATGCTATTCACAGCCACATTATTCGTGTATACTATCCAAAATTTGGGAAATATTTGGGATATATCGGTAGGAGTCACCCAAAATGAAAGTCAGCGTGTTACAGGAAAACTTACAAAAGGCACTCGCAGCGGCTACTCGAGCGGTTGACAGTCGCCCAACCTTGCCCGTCTTGGCAAATGTCCTCATTGCGACAGAAGATAGTCGCTTGCGCATTTCCGCCACCAACCTAGAGATGAGCATCACCACGTGGATTGGTGCAAAGATCAATGAGCCAGGTTCGATCACCCTCCCTGCCAAAACGTTCAGCGAGCTGGTGAATAATCTGTCGCCAGAGCGGGTGGACATGGTGCTTGATGTTGCCACGCAAACGGTGAATGTGCGCTGTGGGGCAACGAACTCCAACATCAAGGGGATTGATGCCAGCGAGTTTCCGTTGGTGCCCAGCGGTGGCGAACCCGACTTCAGCGTGCCCGCGCGCGTGCTGAAGGAGATGGTCAAACACACCGAATTTGCGGCGGCAAAAGATGATAACCGCCCGATCTTGACCGGAATCTACACCTCGATTGAGAATACCCTCCTCACGATGGCGGCAGCAGATGGCTATCGCTTGGCGGTGCGCACCACCCAACTTGAAAGTGGCATCGCCCCGAAGAAAGAATTGGTCATTCCGTCGAAGGCGTTTTCAGAAGTTGCCCGCCTAATCACCGACGAGGACGATCAAGTGATGGTGACGTTGCCCGGCGAGCGTGACTTGGTGATGTTCCAAACGCGCAATTCAGAAATCTCCACTCAGTTGTTGGAAGGTCGCTTCCCGAACTTCCGCGACATCATTCCACGTGGCTACAGCACCATCACCACCATTGAAACGCAAGACCTATTACGCGCCGCCAAGCGTGCCGAAATCTTCGCGCGGGATGAGGCGAACAGTGCCATCCTGATGATTAACCCACCCGATGCACCCGGCGAAAGTGGCGAGATGCAAATCATCGGCAGAAGTAAAGAGCGCGGCGACTTGGACGGGATTCTTCATCCCACCATTGAAGGGCAATCGATTGAGATCACCTTCAACGTGAGGTATCTGATTGATGTCTTGAATGTGATTCAAGAGGACATGGTACAGATTGAATCAAACGGGGCACAGAATCCGGGCGTCGTTCGCCCACAAGGGCGTGATGACTTTGTGCATGTCATCATGCCCATGAAGCCCCCCACGCGCTAACCAATTTGTGCGCCCCCCTGCTGTGCAGGGGGCTTTCGCCTGCGATAAGGCGTTATACACGGGAGTCGATCAATGAGAGTTGGAGTGAGCAAAGGCAGCGTAGCATGGTTCATTGTGCTCCTGTTAGGGGGGATGGTAGGATGTTCGCCTACCGTTCAGCAAGTGTTGCCCACCGCACGCCCCACCCTCACTCTAACCGCCACCATCCGCCTCAGCGGTGCCGTGGGAGCGGGGATGGCAACGCCCACCACCCCTTCCACCCGCCCCCCAATGACCGCAACAGGGGGACCTTCCCCCACCGCACTTTTGGGGTCTACCAGCAACCCCGATCAATCTTCCACTGCTACCTACCGCGCTAACCCCGATGCGGCGCGAATTGAATTTTTCACGGCGAACGCGCCTGCTGTTTTTCCGGGTGGCGATGTCACCTTGTATTGGTCATCGCGCGGGGCAAGCTCCGCCACGATCTATCGACTGGACGCGCAAGGGGAGCGCAACCAGCTTTGGAACGTGCAAACGGACGGCAATCTGAAGATCAGCACCCGCACCACTGATCGAGGGGTGTTGGAGTTTGTGTTGAACGTGGGAGAGGGCGCGAATCGTGCTGAACAACGTTTGGTCATCCCCTTGACCTGCCCGATCAATTGGTTCTTTGCGCCTGCTCCCGCTGAATGTCCCAATAGCGAACCAGTGGAGGTCGAACTCATTGAGCAACCCTTTGAACGAGGGCGCATGATCTACGTGGGGAACAGTAACGAGGTGTTCGCGTTGCACAACGACGGGGCACAACCAGCGTGGGTGGTCTTTCAAAACCGATATAACGCGGATATTGACCCGGAAAAAGATGCAACATTCCCCGAACAGGTTGGCTATTTTCAACCACGAGGCATCCTCGGATGGGTATGGCGTGATCGTGACATCACCCGAAGTCGTTTGGGTTTGGGGACGGAAGAGGAAACCCCCTACAGCGGTTTTGTTCAAACCGACCGCGTAGAGGAATCAGAAGCCCTCTATATCAGTAGCCGAGATGGCACGGTCTTGAAGTTGTTGCCCAATGGAGAGGCATGGCAGATCATCGCCCTTGACGGAGATTAAGCGGTGTGAATCTGCTTTTGGCGGGCAACTAGTTTTTCGGGCGCGTCGGACGGGGCAAGGTGACTGCCGGGCGTGTTGGCATGGTGCCCACTGGTGGTGTGAAAGTCTGACCCGCCGGTGACAATCAACCCGTGTTGTTTGGCAAAGTGAAACGCGGCTTCGCGGATATGTTTGCCATTGTTGGGATGATAAACCTCAATGCCATCTAACCCATGATCCGCCAAGAATGACATGAGCGGTTCAACCTCGCGCACCAAGCCCGGATGCGCCATTACAGCCACCCCCCCTGCTCGGTGAATTAACTCAATTGCTTCCACTGGGGTGATTTTGACGCGCTCGACATAGGCAGGCTTACCGTCACTGATGTAACGCTCAAATGCTTCGGCAGGGTTACTGGCATAGCCTTGTCGATAGAGTGCCGTCGCAATGTGTGGGCGCGTGATGACCGCGTCTTGTGCAACCTCTAACACGTGTTCCCATTGAAGCGCAATTCCTAGCTCGTTCAAACGTTCAACCATGCGTTTTGCGCGATGTTCGCGCCCCGACTGAAAGTGGTCTAGTTTTGCCCGTAAGTCTGGGTTGTGGGGATCAATCAGATAGCCCAACATGTGAACATCCCCATGTCGGTCATCTTCCGCGCTCAACTCAATCCCGGTCAGAACCGTGATGGAGTAGGCTTGTGCTGCCAAGCGCGCAGGTTCATAACCGCTCAGGGTGTCGTGGTCGGTGATGGCAATGGTTTGCAAGCGGTGCTGGTGGCACAACGCCACTAACTCCGACGGAGTGAGCGCCCCATCAGACGCAGTGGTGTGCATGTGTAAATCAACAGTCATGTCCGTATTTCCTCTCAAGTATGCCAATGTCACAGTCTACCACCACATGCGCGTGCAGGCAACGCTGGGCATGACGAAGCACAAGCCAGCTACTCGCCGTATGACAAGCATGAAACCCCTCACAAACTACCCCGATAGCATGCTTAATTGCGGATTATTCACTTTTTGGAGTCATTTAACTCAGCAATAGTAAGCATTACTGTCTTGCATTGTGTATAATACAAAAGTGGAGACCGTGTAATGAACTGAGAGATGACCGCCTATGTCC
>CAIRDJ010000112.1 GCA_903877335.1 uncultured Chloroflexota bacterium
AAGCGAAGATCGCCTTTGCCCCCTGCCCCATCATTGAGCGAAGGGATGTTGCCCAGCGTCGCTCCCAACAGTGTAGCGATCCCCCCCAGAAAGCGCACCACCAGCAATAGCCCACCGCCAATGAGCGTGAAGATCATCCCACACCCTGCCACAAGGTAAAATGCTAACCCCGTCATGAAGTCCACCTCTTGCCCGCCCAAGCGTTGAGCAGTGCCATAGCTATACAAGCACGCCCCACCCCCCAGCACGAGAAACACAGTGGGAAGCATCATGCCCCATGCCGAAGCTCCTTGTTTCTTTTTCTTGCCAGTCATGCAGAATTTCCTTACTATTGTAGGACTGTCTACTCAATTGTATCGTGTTTTGCCGTGCAACAAGCCACCATTGACCACCTGAATCAATTAAATCAAGCGTTCTATCGCACGACTGCCCAAGACTTTTCCGAAACACGCCAAACGGCTTGGCAAGGGTGGGCACGCTTGAGCGCGTTCCTGCCCGTTGTTACGCCCTTGCGCGTCTTGGATGTGGGATGTGGCAACGGGCGGTTTGCCCATTTCCTACACCAGCACAACCCCACGCTCCCCATTCACTATCACGGCATAGACACTAGCCCCGACCTGTTAACGTTCGCCCAGCAAAAGTTGGCAACCCTCCCGAACGTCTTGGCGGAGTTGAGCGAGCAGGATATTGTGATGCACCCGCTCCCCAACCGTGAATATGATCTGGTGGTGTTGTTTGGGGTGATCCATCACGTCCCCTCCCAAGCGCGACGCTTCGCCCTCATGCGTGAACTGGCGCAGAGTGTGGCGAAGGGGGGCGTGTTGGCGTTCGCCGCGTGGCGGTTCTATGAGAACGCCCCCCTGCGTGAGCGGTTGGTGGAATGGGAAGCCACTTGGGAGCGCGAGGACGGGGATTACTTGATGGATTGGCGACGGGGAGAACGCGCCTTGCGCTATTGTCATTATGTGGACGATGCCGAACATTGTGCGTTGGTACACGCCACCACCCTAGCAGAACGCCTGCGTTATCGCGCGGATGGGCGCGACGGACAACTCAACTGTTATAGCATTTTGGAACGAGCATGACCCTTCAACATGAACGCCTAAGCACCACCAGTCTAGCGTGGTCGCCCAATTGGGAAGACGTATTTGATAGCGTGGGACAAAACCGCCCGCTTGTGGTGGAGATTGGTTTTGGATATGGGCAAATGCTCCTGTACTTGGCGCACACCCGCCCCCACGCCAATATTCTTGGCATCGAAGTTGCCAGCAAACCGCTTGCCACTATGGAAAGTCGTTTACGGCGTAACCAGCTTCATCATGTGCGCGTGATGTATGGCTATGCCGAAGCCTTGTTGTCCCATCTGTTAGAGCCAGGCAGTGTCAGTGAGTTTCATGTGAACTTCCCCGACCCGTGGTTCAAGACTAGCCACCAACACCGACGCTTGATGAAGCGTCGCACGTTGGATTATATCGCCAGTCGCTTGAGGGTGGGGGGGCGTTTGTACCTTGCCACCGACATTGAAGCGTATGCCCAAATGAGCCATGCCCTGCTACGGGCAACCCCCACACTCACCAACGAATTTGAGACGGCGTGGGTCAATCATTACCCTGACCGCGCTCGCACCAAATACGAACAGAAGGCACTCCAAGAGGGGCGCACCATCCACTATTTTGTCTACCAGCGCAATACCCACCCTGCGCTGGATTTACCCGTCATCAAGGAATCTCCCATGCCCCATCTCGTTTTTCGCACGGATGGCAATCTCGACACGATCTACCATGCTTTCCAACGCGAACAATTTGCCCACCCCGAAGCGTCCATCTATATCGCCATGCTGGACGTATACCAAAATCCCAATTCGCTCCTGTTTGAAATTCACATCAAAGAGGAGACCATTGAGCAACATGTTGCTGTTCTGCTGGTGAGGCGCAAGGATGATCCCAGCGAGTGGGTGTTAAAGCTCTCTATGCTGGGGCATCCACGCATTACGCACGGGGTACACAAGGCGGTCAGTCACCTTGCGGAAATCGTACAACGATCCGTGCCCATCACCATCCTGCACAACAAACTGCTGGGCTATGATGAAACTTTGTCCGCGTAAAGCGTGCGAATGGCGGATTCAGTCGGTGGGCAAATACCGCGCTCAGTGATGAGACCGCTCACCAAGCGCGACGGGGTGACATCAAAGCCGTAGTTGGTGGCGGGGGAATGGGCAGGCGTAATGCGCACCTGTTGGATGTTCCCGTCGTGATCCACCCCGTCCATCCAATGCACTTCATCCTCCCCGCGTTGTTCAATCGGGATGCTTGCCACGCCGTCGCGCATGTGCCAATCAAAGGTGGAGGAGGGCAAGGCGGTATAAAAGGGCACGCCGTTATCATGGGCGGCAAGTGCCTTGAGGTACGTGCCAATCTTGTTGGCAACATCCCCCGTCACCGTCACGCGATCCGCCCCGACGATCACCATATCCACTTGCCCGTGTTGCATGAGATGCCCCCCCACGTTATCGGCGATGATGGTATGGGGCACCCCGTGTTGCCCCAACTCCCACGCTGTTAAGCGTGCCCCTTGATTGCGCGGACGGGTTTCATCCACCCAGACATGCACCTTCACCCCGCTATCATGGGCGGCGTAAATGGGGGCGGTTGCCGAGCCATAATCCACAAATGCCAACCAACCGGCGTTGCAATGCGTGAGGATGTTCACGGTTTCGCCCTGTTTACGCTCGCTGATGGCGCGGATGAGCGACACGCCATGTTGCCCAATCGCACGGCACATCTCCGCATCTTCGTCCGCCATCTGTTGTGCCAATTCAAACGCGCACGCTAATTTAGCTTGCGCGTCCTCCACGTGGGCAAGGGCGTGCAATTGACGGTTGACGGCATACTCCAGATTGACCGCTGTCGGGCGCGTCGCTTTGAGGAGGTCGCCTGCTTGGGCAAGGCGTTGCATGAAGGTGGCGTGGGGGAGCGATTCGCGCGTGAGCGCGTGGGTTGCCAAGACCATGCCAAATGATGCTGTCACCCCAATTAAGCCTGCCCCACGCACAAGCATCTCCTTGATGGCATGCGCCACATCGTCCAAAGTGGTGAGCGTTTCAATCACGAAGCGGTGGGGAAGCTGGCGTTGGTCAATGATGTATACGGTGCTGGGGTCTTGTGACCAAATGGTGCGATAGGCTTGATTGTTCACTTTCATCTTGAAGTCCTTTGATCGGCTATTCTGTACGAAACACGCTGAAGCCATCCGCTTTGTGGATGGAGTCTTACGAAACGCGCCTGTCGGATGGGGTGGAGTCTGTTGTGCGAATGGACAGGCGTTCCCCGTTGCGCCATGCGTTTGAGGTGGTTCATGGGTTGTTATCATCCGACGGTTGTAAAAGCGTGTGTAGTGTATCCGAGCCAGTGGGTGTGTTCAACGCTGGACAGGCTTTGAGCGCGTTCTCGCGATAGCGAGCGTCATGATCTAACTGGTCGCGCTCCAGCAGGACGTACACCACAAACCCCGTTTGACGGTAGCCCTCACACACGACAAAGCCCAAACTCTCGAATGCCTGTTGCCACGCGCCAAATGCCACCCCCGACGGAGCAGGGAAGTAGCGCGGGGCGACATCCGCCACCAGGAGGGCGGGGTCTTGCAACATGGCAGTGGGGGTGGGGTAGAAGGCACGCCGCTTGTCCGTCCATTCGCCTAAGTAGTAATTGAGTTCCCAACCCAACCAGCGGTCATACACAATCGCGCCGAACTCGCGCTCATTCAAGTAGTGGGCAAGCTCCATGATACCGTCGTGCTTGCCACGATCCCCCCCGATGGGCAGGCGAGCAGTGCTGGCGTACCACGCCCACGGGAGCGTTGCCACCCATACCCCACACAAGATGAGGGGGGCGTGCCTCCTAAAACCTTGATGAACAACCGCGACGGTTATCAAGATCAAGCACGGTTCCATCAGCAAAACGTAACGGTCATAGATGCGCACGTCGGTTAATAGGTGCAACAGCGCATAACCGATGAACCATCCTCGCACAAGGCGCGTGGGCACGCTGGGCAACCGAAGCGGAAACACCATCGCTACCAACCCTATTCCCGTCCAACGCGCAACCTCCCACCATGCCACCGCTCGCATGGGTAACTCCCGCCACGCGATCAACCAGCG
>CAIRDJ010000113.1 GCA_903877335.1 uncultured Chloroflexota bacterium
CCCACTGATGCCCATACCTATTGGGCGGGCTTCCCGAATTGGTCAGGCTTCGGCTTGCGCCTTGAGCATGCCCTCCCTGCCAGCGAGTAACCCGTAACATCTCGCAAGAACCGCGCTAGGGGAGTGGGGCAATGTGCGCCATTCCCACCTTCTATGTTACTGGTTTGCACGGTGGATGCCACGCTTGGGGCGGTGGGGTGTTATACTCATCGTATCGTGTACAAGGAGAAACGCCGATGACCACTCGCAATCCGCTTGATGCCCCTCCTACCACAGAAACCCTGTGGCGATTATTTGATGCCAACTTGCTTCCTCCCTCTGCGTGGGAACGCGCCCACCAGATCGCTCGCTTGCGCCCCACTCCACAAGAATGGGCAGCTTACCTCAACCGCGTGTTGCTCATGCTGGGCACGGCGTTATTGGTGGCAGGCATTTTCTTCTTCTTCGCTTTCAACTGGCGCGATCTTCCGCGCGTGATCCAGTTTGCCGTGTTGCAGGGGGCGGTGGTGCTGTGCGCGTTGGGCGCGTATGTTGCCCGCCTTGAAACGTGGGCGGGGCGGATGCTCATGCTTGCTTCCGCGTTGCTCATCGGAACAGCAATGGGCGTGATCGGGCAGGCATATCAAACCGGTGCCGACAGCTACCAACTATTCATGAACTGGGCACTGCTCATCACGGGGTGGGTGTTGATTAGCCGTTGGAACATCCTCTATCTGCTGTGGATCATTCTGGTTAACATCAGCATCATCACCTACACCACCCAAGTGATCGGCTATGGGAGCGAGCAAACGCTCAACCTCACGCTCACGGGGGTGAACTTGGCGTTCATCCTTGCATGGGATGGACTGGCACTATTCTTGAACGTGCCCTTCATGGCGCAAGGGCGATGGTTCTTATACCTGCCTGCGCTTGCCCTCACCGCGTATATCACCTACTTTGCGTTGGATGTGTTGTTCGCATTCGATGTGCGCTGGGTGGAGTTAGCAGGGTATTCGTGGGTGGTGTATGTGGGCGTGTTAGGGATCATGAGCGCGTTTTATGGCTTCATTCGGCGCGATATGGGCATGGTGACGCTGGTTGCCCTCAGCTTGCTGGTGGTGATGGTGGCATGGGTGGGGCGCGAGTTAGCCGGCATTGATGAGTTCCTCGCCTTCTTTGGAACGGGCACGTTCACCCTGCTTGTCACCACCGCGCTGGCGTATAGCTTGCTTTCGCTTCAACGCTTTTGGGACAAAGAGGAGCCATCCGCATGACCAGACCGACTCTTCAAACTGTGCTTGACCAACTTCACGCAGAACAACTCTTAGGCGAAACCGAACGGGCGGATGCCCAAGCCCTCTACCGACTGCCCGACCGTTCCCCCTCCTGGATGATTCAGGGCGTGATGGGGTGTGGGGCATGGATTGCCGCGCTATTCCTGTTGTTGAGTTTCGGCTTCTTGTTCACGGGGCTATTCAACAGCGATCACCCCATTGCCGTCCTCATCATTCTGCTGATTGGGGTGGGGTTGATGGGCGTGACGGCACGGTTGCGACGCACCAGCACCGCGCTTGCGCTCATTCAGTTCTTGCTGGTGTATCAGGTGGTGGGGCAAGGTTGGCTCGTGGTGGGCGTGGGGAAAGCGTTGATGCTGTTTGACCCCGTCCCAGATCGCCTTGTGCTGGGTGTGCTTGCCAGCGTGATGATCGCCATGCAATTGGTGATGATCCCCCTTTACGCGGATCGCCTGTATCGCTTTCTGGCAGGCTTGGCGATTGTCGGTGGATTGTTCGCGCTGTTGGTTGCCCTCGCGCTCCCGTTCACCATCTCGCTAGGGGTGAGCGTGCTGGCGTGTGCCACTGCCGTGATCTGGAGCGGGAGCTTCTCGGCAAAAACCGTGATCGCCCTGCGCCCCATCGTGCGCCCGGTCTCGTATGCGCTGGCGGTGGGGATGTTGGGGGCGTTGGTCTTTGAGACCATCCTTGGTGATCCCTCCTTGTTCAGGTCGGGGCTAGCCGATTCCCGAACCTCACTCGTCTACCCCATCATCTCGGCGGTCACGCTCACGCTCATCACGTTGTGGTTGGTGACGCGGTGGCTAAATGAACACCAGCACCCTTTATTCTCACGCTTGGGCGTGGCAATCATCGCC
>CAIRDJ010000114.1 GCA_903877335.1 uncultured Chloroflexota bacterium
AGATGTCACGCTCACCCTTGACCGTCGCCTGCAGCTTGCAGTGGGGGGCATCCTCTCGGAGTCATACAGCTTGGCAAGCGGCAACTGGGGATCGTTGGACATTTCGCCCGGCGCGGCAATCATCATGTTGGAGGTCAACACGGGTAAAATCTTGGCGATGGCAAGCTACCCCACGTTTGCGCCGGGGGTTTACAACCCAGACACCTACGCGCCCAATCGTGGGGACATCATCACGGGGTATGTCAACGACATCCGCAACCCGCTCACCAACCGCGTCACCGAGCAACAATATTCGCCGGGTTCGGTCTTCAAGATTGTGAGCACGATTGCCATCGCCAATGAGCAACTGATCGGCAACAATGACAATTTCTACTGTGGGTTAACTTGGGACGGAAGCACCGCCTATGGGGATACCTTCTCGCCACGGTCAGACTGGCGTTTGACGGATGGGCTAGAGGCAACAGGGGACATTGTGCCGTCGCAAGCGTTAATGTCCTCGTGCGATCCGTTTTACTATGAGTTTGGGGCAATGATGTTCCGTCGGGTGAGCGCCAACGCGCTGGTGGATTATGCCGAAGCGTTCGGCTTCAACCGCCCCACCAACCTACAATTCTTGAAAGAAGTTAGCGGGCAAATCCCCGTCCCCCCCAATGTCGAATCCGCCATCAACAACACCATTGGGCAAGGGGACACCCAAGTCACCCTGTTGCAAACCGCTTTGATGGTGGCGGCGGTTGCCAACGGAGGCACGCTCTTTCAACCGATGCTGGTGGAAAAGATTGGCACGGAGACGCAAACCACTTACAGCGGAGAGCCAACGGTGGTGCGTCAGTTGGACTATGCGGCGGAGGCGTGGGAGGTGGCGCGGGTAGGCATGTGTGGCGTGGTGGCAGACGAAACCTACGGCACAGGCTATTGGGTGTTCAACCGCGAAGAAGCCCCCGCGCCCTACATCGCGTGTGGCAAAACGGGCACTGCCCAAGCGGGCTACGCTCCCCATGCGTGGTTTGCCGCCTACGCGCCAGCGGATAACCCCGAGGTGGTGGTGGTGGCAATGAGCCAGCACTCCCGCGAAGGGTCAGAAGTTGCCGCGCCAATGGTGCGCCGTGCCCTCGATCTTTATTTTCAAGTGGACGAAGTGGCGCCCTATCCGTCGTGGTGGTGGGAAAACCGCTACGTACCGCTGGCAGTGCCGGAAAATGGCGTAGCTGGGGGCTAGGCTTTGCCCCCACCCCACCGCTCATCTGGTGCAGGGAACGCAGGCGCACGTCTGCTCAACCGCAATTTTGTGGCGGTGGGATGGAACAGCTTATCGCAAACGTGTCAAACGGATGGTCGGGAGCGTGGCGCGTTCAGTCAGCGTTACAACAAGCAAACATAATGCGGCTCGTTTAGGATGCTGTGCGTTTTGTGGCACGCATCAGCGCAGTTTTGCGAGGGTTGCTTGCATGTTGAGGCTTCAATTTGTGCCCATGATCCCCCCTCCCCCCTTAATCTTTCCCCCTTCAAAGGGTTTTATCTTCTTGTAGTAGTAGTAGTGGGCGCCCAACCTGTCGAAAACTTTTTTGCGGACCGCGCGGGTTGGGATATATATCGCAAGTGGGGGTCTAAATAAACCAAAATACACCAAAAAAAATGTTAACTAGGGATAAATTGGGATAAAAGTTTTCGACAGCCCCTGTCTAAAACTCTGGCTAACCTGTCGATAACTCCGCTCTACCTGTCTAAAACTTTTTGGAGGCTGTCTAAAACTCAGGCAATATATCCCAAATATTACGTAAATATTACGAAGTTTTCGACAGGTTGTCGAAAGTTATCGACAGGTTTTCGACAGGTTTTCGACAGGTTTTCGACAGGTTTTTGACACGTGTCTATTTACTAGCCGTGTGTCGGTCACGCAAATTGGGATAAAGGTTCACGAACTTGCGATATTTTGGGATATGCTAAAATGGCGAGTTTGGGAAATCTGCTCACAGTTTGGGATAAAAATTTACGCAACGAAATGGTCTTTACTTTGTAAAGAATGTTACACAAAACAAATGAGAGGGAACAGCGCATGAGTGAATGGGTGGCTTTGATGGCAGTGGGAATGTTGGCAGGGGTTGCCAGCGGCATGTTTGGCATTGGAGGCGGGGTGATAATTGTGCCGTGTTTGTTGCTGTTTGGGTTGGCACAGTTCCCCACACAAGCAACCGGCACTTCACTGGCGGCGTTGCTCCCTCCCGTCAGCGCGGTGGCGGTGTGGTCATACCATCGCAAGCAACTCATCCACTGGCGATCCGCCGTGGAGCTGGCACTGGGATTGTTGGTGGGCGCGGTCGTCGGTGCGCAAATCGCGGTGAGCATTCAACCCCAGCTTTTGTTGCGCTTGTACGGGGTGTTTCTGTTTTACATTGGATGGCGGATGGCAGAACCGCTTCAGCGCTGGCGCACGCCAAACGCGCACGGCACGCGCGTAACGGATGATCCCACGCCACCCACGCCCAATCCGCTTTTAATCGCCTGTTTGGGGCTGTTTGCGGGGGTTTTCTCTGGGATGTTTGGGATTGGTGGCGGCGCGGTGATCGTCCCTATTCTGGTGGCGGGCTTGGGGTTTCATCCCAAGCAGGCAATTGCCACATCGCTGGGGGCGTTGATCTTCCCGGTGGGAGCGGGGGGCGTGTGGGTGTACTACCAGAACGGGGACTTGCAACTGCTCACTGCGCTGTGGGTGGCGGTGGGGTTGGTGATGGGGGCGGGCTTGGGCGCACGGATTACGATTAGCCTGCCTTCCACCACCATTAAACGCTTATATGGGCTATTCGCTTTGGCGATGGCGGTGCGCTACTTACTGACCGCTTGAGGGCGGGTAGACGCGCTCAAATTCCACTTTCACCGACTTGAGGCGCACCTCGTGCCCGTCCTCATAGATGGCGACGATGCGACGGGGCTTTTGCCCGATCATCTGGCGCGTGAGCAACTTGGAGAACGCCTCTTCTAGTTCGGTGAGGTTGGCATGACTGGTCGCACGCCAACGCTCGCCATCTTCGGCATGTTGCCAAAACACAATCACCCGCGCTTGTAAAAGTTGGGTCAAGCTGGGGCGTTCGGGATATTCTTCTACCCCCCACACGCGCTCGTGATATTGGGCGGCTTCGATCAACGTTTTGGGGGAAGGGCTACTTAAGGACATGGGGCTTCGCTTTCTGCTAAACAAAGACCTGCTCATTATAGTCCATTGGGCTAAAAGCAGGTGTTTGGATTATGTGGCAGGTTTCACGCCACAAAGATTTAACACGGGTTTATGATTTTGTTTCTGCACATAAAACACTAATCTACAAAATGGAAAAACTCTTTTCAAATCCAACAAAAGTCACATCAAACGCCGTTAATTTTTGCTATAGTCTTTCTATTAGACGGCAATACCCACCTGAAGAGGCTCATGAAATGGCACACATTATTACGAGTTTATGCTTACGTGACGGCAAATGTGTAGACGTTTGCCCTGTTGAATGTATCATCCCCGGTCAACCCCAAGCGGAATGGCCCTGGTTCTACATTGATCCCGATACCTGCATTGATTGTGGCGCATGCGTTCCTGAATGCCCCTTCGATGCCATTTTCATCGAAGAAGAAGTCCCCTCTGATTACGCTATGGCAAAGGGTCAACAACGTTTAGATCATGTCTCCAAAGAACTCATCACCTATGCGGGTGGCGAAGTGGTTGATTTGACCGTGGATACCCCTTTCAACGCCGAATTCTTCAACAGCGGTATGGGTTACGACGCGCTCAACTACACGGCGTAGTAGCCTTTTCATCTCCCATTGTGTTACCATCCATCAGCGGGTGAGGGTTTCCTCGCCCGTTTTGTATTCCTGAAAATCAATTTCTTGAACGAAAGATTGTTACGATGACCGTGCATTATGATGTGATTGTGGTGGGGTTGGGGGCAATGGGGAGCGCAACCAGCTATCAGTTGGCGCAACAAGGTGCGCAAGTTTTGGGGTTAGATCGTTTTCATCCGCCACATGAGATGGGGTCTTCGCATGGTGAAACGCGCATCACGCGCCTTGCTGTGGGAGAGGGCGAGGCCTACATCCCCCTAGTACGCCGAAGCCATGCCATCTGGCGCGACCTAGAAGCCCGTACTGAACAATCCGTTTTTTATGAGACGGGCGGTTATATCATGTGTCCCCGTGATGGTAAAACCTCTTTTCATGGGACATCCAACTTTGTGCAAGCCACTGCATCGCTTGCTAATCAGTATGACATCCCGCACGAATTGCTTGACGCACCCACCGTTCGGGCACGCCACCCGATGATTAACCTGCCCGATCACATGGACACCTACTATGAACCGTCGGCAGGGTTGGTCTTGCCCCATCGTGCGGTTGCGCTTCAGCTTCAAGTTGCCCAACAACTAGGGGCAACGTTGCGCATGAATGAACCGATGCTGGACTATCACTACACGCCAGATGGGGTGACGGTGCGGACGGCGCACGATACCTATCATGCCGATCGCTTGGTGATTTCAAGCGGGGCATGGTTTTCAGAATGTGTGCCCTCCAGCGTAGCCGAACAGATCACCGTCTTGCGACAAACGTTGTTCTGGTTTGAGGTGGAGGACTTGCCTGCTTTCAGCTTTGGACGCTTCCCCTTCCTGATCTGGATTGGGGATCAACTGGAGGATTTCTTCTCCGTGTTCACCCACATTGAAGGCGGGTTGCCAGCAATCAAGATGCTGACCGAGCAATTCATTGAGACGACTTCCCCCCACACCGTGAACCGCACCGTCTCTGAAGACGAAATCGAGTCCTTCTACCACACCCACGCCAGCAAGAACCTACACGGCATCAAGCGCAATTGCTTGCACAGTGCC
>CAIRDJ010000115.1 GCA_903877335.1 uncultured Chloroflexota bacterium
CCGATGCAAAATCTCATGTTGACGTTGCGTCCCCAACTGACAAGGGAAACACTTGCCACAACTTTCATGCTTAAAGAAATGCCCTAGACTTTGTAAGACCTCCACCAAGTCCACCTCACGATTAAAGACCATGATCGCGCCCGAACCAAAGGTAGAACCCACCGCTCGCAAATCTTCAAAAGTCAACGGGACATCCACTTCTGCGGGGGTCATGAACACACCTGCCGCCCCACCCATCAACACTGCTTGTAGCTCGCCGATCACCCCACCGCAGTATTCATCCAGCAAGGTGCGCAAAGTCAAGCCGGGGTTAATCTCAACCACGCCGGGTTGGCGCACGCTCCCGCTGATGGAAATCAATTTTGTGCCGGTGCTTTTTTCTGTGCCATGGTGCTTATAGGCATCTGCCCCATGCAAAACAATCGACGGGACGTTGCATAGCGTCTCAACATTGTTGACCACAGTGGGCTTATCAAATAACCCATTGGTAGTTGGATAGGGAGGCTTGATGCGCGGGAAACCACGCTTGCCCTCAATAGCCTCAAAGAGTGCGGTTTCTTCGCCACACACATACGCGCCCGCGCCCCGTCGAATTTCAACATCCAATGAGAACGCGCTCCCTTGAATGGCATCCCCTAGCCAGTTATGGGCAACCGCATCATCAATTGCCTGCTGTAAAATTCGCGTGGCTTCTGGATACTCACCACGAATGAAGATGTATGCCTTATTCGCGCCGATGGCGTAGGCAGCAATTGCCAACCCCTCTAGCAACAGGTGAGGATTTTCCTCCATTAGAACGCGATCTTTAAAGGTTCCCGGCTCGCTCTCGTCGGCATTGCACACCACATATTTAGGGAAGCTCTGGGTGGCGCGGGTGAATTTCCACTTTAAGCCGGTGGGAAATGCCGCCCCGCCCCGTCCAATTAACCCACTTTGTTGCACGGTCTCAATTAGACCATCAGGATTGTTCTCCGCCAATGCCTTGGCAAGCGCGTGATAGTGAGGTTGTGGCGAAGTTGGGTTGCCGATTAGGATGCCAACGTCAGAACAGAAAATGTTTTGATAGGGGAATGCTTGTGGGTTGTCTAGGAACGCCACCCCATCGTACACCTTGGCATGCAGGGATTCGCCCTGACCTTGTGTGCTGACGAGAACCGCAGGGGATTGGTCGCATAAACCCAAGCACTCGGTTGCTTCTAACAAGGTTTCACCGTCGTCAGTGGGTTGCCCCGCGCTCACTTTCAAATGTTGGCACATCCGCTCTAGGGTGTGATGTGCGCCATCAATCGCACAAGTTGGACTGGTGCAAACGCGCACAATGCGCCTGGCGGTGGGTTCATTGTAGAAGAGGGAGTAGAAGCCGATCACCCCAAAGATTTCTGCTTCCGGCACACGTAAGGTGTAGGAGATTGACTGGACTGCTTCGGGAGAAATATAACCGAAAGCGGTTTGTACGTCCCACAAAATGGGTAGGAGTGCCTCGCGCCCACGTCCGATATAAGGCTGAAGCAACGTCTCAAAAGTTGTTTGTGTTAGAACCATGACGATTAACCCGTATAAAATTTTGCTTGATGTATCTGGCGTGCTTGTTCTAATTCGGTCGGTGTATTGACATTGAAGAATGATTCCTCAACATGCTCAAAGATAGCGTATTCCGCTTCATCAAGATAGCGCATGGTGACATCCTCATAAAAGCCGATCACCTTCAATTGTGAGGCAGACAGCTTTCGCTCAATAGAAGGCAGGCAGGTTTTACAATAGAGGGCATGCAAGCCTTGTGGGTATCCTGCCACACGCGGAATTACCCCATCCACCCCATCCATACATTTCAGCATAAACTTGAGCAAATCCCGATTGATGAAGGGCATATCACAAGCCAACGTGAGCACCCAATCGTGTTGGGCGTGGGTAAGCGCGGTGAAGATTCCCCCGAGTGAACCCGTTTCTGGAAGAACGTCCGAAACCATGCGCAAGCCGAATTTGGCATAGCGTTCAAATTGATTGGTGACAATGAACGTTTCGGCTTGCCCAAGCGCGTGAACGCGGTCGAGTTGATGCTGGATGAGTGGCCGGTCATGGATGAGGACAAATGATTTATCTGTCCCCATCCGTGAACTTTTCCCCCCCGCGATGATGGCAACGGAGAAGGGTCTCATTAGTGTACGTAACGCACGGGGTCTTTGATGGCACCGCGTTCTAAGAGAGGCAGCTCCACCCCTTCACGTAAGGGGGCAACCGTCTTGGCTAATTGAACAGCGGTCATCTTAAAATCAGGAATTTTGGCGCGAGGATCAATCTTGTCCAACGTTAACAAATTCGCCGCAGCTTCGACAAAGTGAAAGGGCAAGAAGACTGTTCCACTGGGGGAGCGTCCCGTCACCATCACACGACACACCACCTCCCCACGCCGAGAAGTCACCTGCACCCAATCCCCCGATACCACTTCTAGTTGATGGGCATCGTCGGGGTGCATCTCTAAGATGGGTTCAGGGAAAGCCTCTTCCAACTTAGAGCGACGAGTCATGGTGCCCCCGTGCCAGTGGAACAAAACGCGCCCCGTGGTGAGGTGGAAGGGATAGTCAGCATCGGTTATCTCGCTGTCTGTGCCATATTCCAACGCCCAGAATTTCCCGCGCCCGCGTGGGAAATCTTCCTCAAACAAGTAGGGCGTGCCGGGGTGATCTAGGTTGGGACAGGGCCAATGAACGCCACCCTCACGCTCAAGGCGTTCGTAGGTGATGCCGTAAAACGGCGGAGTAACATGGCGCATCTCCTCCCAGATTGACTCTACATCGGCGTAATCAAACCCAGCGGATTCAGAAATGTTCAGTTTGGCTTCCATTCGTTTTGCCAAGTCGCACACAATCTGCCAATCCACACGCGCCTGCCCCACCGTCGGAATGGCTTGGCGCACACGCTGGATGCGACGATCGCTGTTGGTGAACGTTCCGTCTTTTTCGGCAAAGCTCACACTGGGCAAGATCACATCAGCAAGCTGACCGGTTTCATTCATGAAAATATCAATGCACACCAACAGGTCTAGGCACTCAATGGCGTGTTGCGCGTGCGACAAATTCGGCTCGCTCATCAATGGGTTTTCGCCCATCACCACCATTGCCTTGATGTTACCCATCAACGCGCCGTCTACCATTTCTGTTACGGTCAATCCTGGGTCAGCAGAGAGTGTCGTGTGCCATACTTGCTCAAACTTGGCACGCACTTCTGGATTGGTGACAGGTTGATAAGCAGTGAAGACATTGGGTAAGCCACCGCTGTCGGAACAACCTTGTACATTGTTTTGCCCACGCAACGGATTTAAGCCTGTGCCGGGGCGACCAACCTGTCCGGTCATGAGGGCAAGGTTGGTGAGGGCAAGCGCGTTATCTGTGCCGTGTGTACTTTGGCTAATGCCCATCCCCCAATAGAACGCTGCTGCTTCTGCTGTGGCATACATCCGCGCTGCTTGACGAATGTCTTCGGCAGGCACCCCGCTGACCTCCTCCGCCCATTCAGGTGTGCAGGATTCGAGCGACTCAATATAGGTCTCAAAGTCCTCTGTGCGGTTGGCAATGAAGGTCTCGTTATAGAGCTTCTCGCTCACAATGACATGTGCCATCGCCTGATAAACCGCCACATCGGTGCCGGGCTTTTGACGAAGCCACAGCGTGGCAAAGTCGGTCAATTCAATTTGGCGAGGATCAATCACGATTAGTTTTGCCCCGTTTTGGCGAACTGCCCGCTTCAAGAACAAGCTAATCACGGGGTGCGTTTCGGTCGTGTTGCTCCCCGTTACAATGAACGTGTCAAGATGTTCCATCTCCGCAATGCTGTTGCTCATCGCGCTAGAGCCAATGGCAAGTTGTAAGCCCGTGACGCTTCCGGCATGGCACAACCGCGCACAATGGTCAACATTGTTGGTTTTTAGGACGGCGCGTACCCATTTTTGAAAGACATAATTGTCTTCGTTGGTGGCTTTGGCGCACGCATAAGTGGCAACGCTATCACCCCCATACTGGCGCACAATTTGAGAGAGACGATCTGCAATGAACTCGGTTGCCTCTTCCCAGGTTGCCTCTCGAAAGTTGCCACGTTCGCCATCTCGAATGAGTGGCGTGGTCAAGCGACGGGGATGGGTGGTGTAATCCACCCCAAAACGCCCCTTCACACACAAGTTACCGTAGTTTGGGGCAGAATCAAACGGGGCACTAACTCGAAAAACTGCCCCATCTTTTACATGTAAGTTCATCTGACAACCCACGCCACAATAGGGGCAGGTTGTGCGGGTCACATGGTCAGAAGAAATGGTCATCAGATTCCCTATCAAAACTTCTCTTTACCATTTTCATTATAAACGACAATGCCGTCTTCTTACACAAGAAAAACGGCATCGCCTTTCACTATTGAGCAGGGGCTTAGAACAACCCCACTACCTTTCCGTCTGCATCTAGGTCAACCCGTTCAGCTGAGGGCGACGTTCCCAAGCCGGGCATCGTCCGCATTGTCCCCACGAGCGGATAAATGAAACCAGCTCCAACCGATGCGCGAACTTCGCTGATAGGAATGGTGAAGCCAGTGGGTGCGCCTTTAATGGCGGGGTCAGCGGTAAAACTCAGATGGGTTTTTGCCATGCAAATGGGCAAGTCACCATAGCCGTTCTTTTCGTAGAGCGCAATTTGCTTGTCAGCTTGTGGGCTATATTCCACACCATCCGCACGATAAATTTCTTTCGCGATGGTTTCAATCTTGCGCTTGATAGGTTGGTTCAACTCATATAAATATTTGAAGTCCGTTGGTTGTTCACACGCCGTCACGACCATTTCTGCTAGTTCCGCCGCGCCCTTCCCACCTTCTGCCCAGTGACGTGCTTCTGCCACACCCACCGCGCCTGCCTCAAGAGCAATGCGCTTAATCGCATCAATCTCTTTTTGGGTATCGGTTGCAAACACGTTGACAGCAACCACTGGGTTGATGCCATACTTGCGCAAGTTTTCGAGGTGGCGGATCATGTTTGCCGCGCCAATTTCAATATCAGCGATGTTCTCACTGGTTAAACCACGATCAAGCGGTCTGCCTGGAACAATCGTGTATTTGCCTGTGTGTGCCTTCAACGCGCGTACTGTTACTACCAACACGGCGGCGTGGGGCTTCAAGCCGGACATGCGACACTTGATGTTGAAGAATTTTTCTGCGCCAATGTCTGCGCCGAATCCGCTTTCTGTCACCACATAATCCGCACACTTCACCGCGATCATATCCGCGAGAATGGAAGAGTTGCCATGAGCAATGTTGGCGAAGGGTCCGCAGTGTACCATCGCGGGGGTATTTTCGAGAGTTTGCATCAAATTGGGTTTGATGGCATCACGCAGGAGCACGGTTGCAGCTCCAGCGGCTTTCAAGTCTTCGGCGGTGATGGGTTTGCGATTGTTATCATAAGCAACAATCATCCGCCCAATGCGTTCGCGCAGGTCTTTGAGCGAAGTGGTCAACGCCAAGATTGCCATGAGTTCAGAAGCAACGGTGATGTCGAAGCCGGTTTGACGGGGAATACCGTCTTCTTTTTCACCTAAGCCCACCATCACATTGCGCAAAGCGCGGTCGTTGAGGTCAACCACCCGTCGCCATGGGATGTTGTGAATATCGATCCCCAATTGGTTTTTGTGGAAGATGCTGGCATCAATCATCGCAGCGATCAAGTTATGCGCAGCGGAGATGGCATGAATGTCACCTGTCAAATGCAGGTTGAAGTTTTCCATCGGAACAATTTGGCTATATCCACCACCAGCAGCACCACCCTTCACCCCGAAGGTAGGACCTTGGGAGGGTTGGCGAACCGTGACGATGGCACGCTTACCGATGTAGTTTAACCCTTGACCAAGCCCGACGGTGGTGGTGGATTTACCCTCACCTAGCGGGGTGGGATTAATGGCAGTGATGTCAACATACTTGGCATCTGGGCGATCCTTGAGTTTGTCCAGTGCTTCTAGGTTAATCTTTGCGATGTACTTGCCGTAATGTTCCAGATCAGTGTCTGGGTCCAGTCCCATTTGTTCAGCAATTTGATTGATGTGAACCAAACGGGCACTTTGAGCGATTTGGATGTCCGAAGGAATAGACATAACTCACCTTTCCACAAACAAGAATTAATGATAAACAAACTCTACGCAACTGACATTATAGACAGCATAATCATTCGCGAATTAGGTTATGATAACCTAATCTCAGAATAATGTTTTGTGCAGTTAGCAGGCGAATTATAGCTCAAAATGGTCTCAGTTTCGACGTTACTTGAACTTCCAGTCTTTAAAGGTTATCGAATTGCGGCAGGGCAAAATGGCTTGCACCGCCCTGTTCGGTGGGTACATATCGTCGCCATGCCAGAATCGGATGATTATCAATGGACAAAAGGTGGAGAAATCATCCTTTCGGTCGCGTATGGTTTACAGGAGAATACAGAACGCCAAGCGCGGATTATCCCCATCATGGCAGAAAGTAAAATCGCCGCCTTGGTGATTTCAATGGGGCACTACCTACAACAGATTCCCCCGTTAATGGTGGAGGCAGCAAACCGCCTCAATTTCCCTATCATCGAGGTGCCGGGGGATACGCTCTTTGTGGACATCACCAAAGCAATCTTTGGCACGCTGGAAAGTAAGCAGAGTGCCATCCAGCGGCAAATGCGCGTAATCCACGAAACCCTCACGCGCGTGGTGTTAGATGGAGGTAAAATTCAAGATGTCGCGGAAATTATTGCCAGTTTCCTGAACAAATCCGTTACTATTGAAAGTGCTACGTTTGAAGTGTTGGCACATGCTCACCGAGGAAATATTGACCCCGCCCGACGCAAGAGCATCGAAGCCGGCAGGACATCCCCAGAAGTTACCAGCACCCTACTCAATTCAGGCTTGTATAAACAACTATTGACTGAGCGCGAATCCAAACAGCTTGACCCCATCCCCGAACTTGGGCTAGAGCTTGAGCGAATTGTTGCCCCCATCATTGTTTCTAACACCATCATAGGGTATATGTGGGTCATTGCTCTGCATGCCGATTTGACGGAACTGGATCACCTGGTATTGGAGCAAGCTGCCACCACTGCCGCGCTCATCATCTACAAGGATCGTGCGATCTATGAGAATATGTTGGCACTGCGCGGCGACTTCTTCAACTTGCTGTTACAACCGAATCAAGTTCCGCAAACTTGGTTAGAAAGCCAAGCGATCGCCTTTGACTTTCAGCTAGAGCGTCAATATCAAGTATTATTGTTTAGCACCCGCAAAGCCACATCCGAAGACCTCACCCAGTTACTAAACTCCATCGATAGTCAATTGCGCTCGGTGGCAAAAGCTCTCATCGTCAGTCGTGAGCAACAAGTTGTGGTGGTGTTGCAAACACGCAACGTTCCCAATGGCAAACACATCGCGCATACGCTGCACAGTTACTTGCAACAACAAGAACGCACCCCCCCAGATTTAATCGTTGGGATTGGCAACGCAGTTAAATCCTATGTTGAGATCATCAATAGCTATGAGCAGGCAAAAGAAGCCATCACAATTGCCGAACGATTAGACATTTTGGGCATGATCGAGTTTAACGAGTTAGGCTTGTTCCACTGGTTACAGCAGCTTTCTAACCAAGTTTTAGAGCAGAATATCTTCTATGTGGCAATTGCCAAGTTGGCAGAGTTTGACCAAAAACACAACAAGCAACTTTTGCCCACTTTAGAAATATTCCTGCAGTGTGGCGGCAGCATTAAAGAAGCATCTGAGTTATTGTTTGTCCACCGCAACACCCTTCTCTATCGGTTAGAGCGCATCGAAACGTTCACGAATGTTCAGCTAAAAAACCCCGATAACCGCTTGAATCTGTCCGTCGCACTTAAGGCATTTCGATTACGGGGACAAACTTCTATAAATTGGTGATGGTAAACAAAACACCATAAGCGATTTTATTCATGGCTTCCTACGCTTAAGGTTGGTGAATTTTGTTACAATTCGTCAGGTTTGACAACGATCTTAAGCACATAGAGTCTTTTCACAATGAAACCTTATAAGGAAGTAGTTGATGATCTATCCCGTTTCCCTGAACATGTCGCACAAGTGAGTGCCCTACTCAATGAGCGCGGGCTGAATTTTCAGCCATCTGAAGAAGATTGGTCAGTTTATATGGTGGTGGCTCATCTAAAAAATTGCGAGCGTTTTTTCTATCAACGCATTCTACGCATCTTACTGGAAGATAATCCGACAGTATTGGGATTTGGCCCAGAGGATGCACTTCCGTTTTCTGA
>CAIRDJ010000116.1 GCA_903877335.1 uncultured Chloroflexota bacterium
AAAGGCGACTATCCATGCGCATCTTCTTACTCAAGTAGATAATCTTTGTGCTGAAAAGATTGTTGATAATGCCGTAAAGTCTGGACAAGCTGATCGTCCAGAAGATAGTTTGCTGTGCGTTTTATAATATCTCGACGATGCTTCCTTGTGCGGTTTTCTGAATATGGATGTGGACGGGGAAGGCATCTTTCAGTTCCTCGATGTGGGTAATCACCAAGATCATATCGAAGTCATCCTTGATGGCGTTGATCGCTTCAATGAGACGGTCACGCCCTTCGTTGTCTTGCGTGCCGAAGCCCTCATCAATGAACAGCGTTTGCAAGTGTGCCCCCGCCCGACGCGCCAACAACTTGCTAAGGGCGATCCGCAACGCAAAGTTGATGCGGAAGGCTTCGCCCCCGCTGAACATCTCATAGTTGCGTTGTCCCAGCTCATCCATGATGTCGATCTGGAGCGTCTCGGACGTGCCCCCCGTCACCTTTTCGCGTTGTGTACTGAGCTTCAGGGTCATGCGCCCCGCCGTCATGCGAAAGAGCAACTCATTGGCGATTGCCTCTAGTTCAGGGATGGCGGTTTCGATAATCATCGCCGGCACCCCGTTCTTGCCAAAGGCTTCTTTGAGTTGGTCGTGCAGGCTATATTCTTCGCTACGTAGCGAACGGCGTTCTTCCAGTTGTTGCTTGCGCTTACGCTTGGCATCAATCGCCTGCAATTGCTGTTGCACGCTGGTGACGCGGTTTTCGGCATTGCGCTCCTCCGTTCGCAAGCGCATCACCCGATCTTTGCGCTCCTCATACACGCGCAACTCCGCCTCTAAGGTCGCCAGTTGCTGGTCGATCTCACGCAGGCGATTTTCATCTTGGGTGAGGGTTTCTTGCAAGCGGTGCTGACGTTCGCGCTCGTGCTGTAAAGATTCCTCCAGACGTGGCAGGGAGGATTCCGCCAAGCGCAAAGCAGACTGTTGTCGCTCATACACGCTCAGGGTTTGTAGGTTGGTGCGTTGTTCCTCATGTTGCGCCTTGTCATAGCCCACGCCGTCACGCTCCGCCTCCAGTTCCGCCAACCGCTGGCGTACCGTCGGCGCGTATAGTCCGTGTGCCAACTCCGCTTGAAGCCCCTCCAATTTATGGCGAGCGTCGTCCAACTCGCTTTGTGCGCGTTCGGCATCCGCCACTTGGGACTGCAATTCCCCAGCACGCTTCTGTAAGGTTGACAAGGCGGACAGCTCACCGTTGATCTGTTGCACACTCTCGCGCAGTTGCTTTTGCTCGTCGGCGATTTCGGTCATGCGTTGGCGGTTGGCGCGGAAGGTATCGCCACGCGCCGTGCCCTCCGCTTGCAGTTCACCCAACAACCGCTCTCGATGCTCAGGGGTTAACTGCCCACCGCACAACGGGCAAAGTGACCCCTCAACATCTTTGAGCGTGTCCATGCGCTCTTTCAACTCATCCATCTGATTCTTGAGGGTATCGTTGTTCGCCTTAAATTCCCCACCACTTTGAGCGAGCGCGTTCATGCGCTCCTGCAAGTGGTCACGTTCAGCAACCAACTCATCCAACGCGCCAATTTGTGCGTGAATCTGCTCCAATGCCCCCGCATCCACGCGCTGAATGGTCGCTTCAAGCGCGTCAATTTGCGCCTGCATCACGCTGATTTGTTGTTGCAGGTTGGCTTGGGCGGTTGCCAATTCGCGCTGGGCGTTACTAATCAATTGCTCAATGTCATACAACTGGGAAAAACGCAAGGACAAGGTTTGGTCTGCCTGTCGCGCTTCTTGCAATTTTTGATAGCCACTTTCGATGTCCCCCTTGTGCTGGAGGATGTCCTGAAATTGTGCCCACTCTTGCTGATAGCGGTTTGCCAGTTGTTTGGATTGAGTCAAGTCTTGGTTCAGTTCATACACACGCTGGTGGGCGGTGCGTCGCATCTCTTGGGTGGACTTCCAGGTTAGGGGGGCATCTTGCACCTGTGCCAACAACTCCTCTGCAACTTGCAACTTGGCAATCGCTTCAGCATGTTGGGCTTGGGTCGTCTGAAGTTCACGGCGCACTTGCCCCTCCGTGCGGAGCGTTTCGTCACATTCCGAGATCAACACCTCCAAGCGTTGTAACTCTTCCTTGATCTGCTTGACCGTTTCTTTGACGCGCTCTTCGTATGCCTCCCAAATTTGTAGCCCCAAGATGTTGGCGAGGATTTGCTTCCGCTTGGCGGGGGGTTGCACGGTGAAGGCATCCGCTTGCCCTTGTTGCAAGAACGCGCTATGAACGAAGGTTTCATAATCCAAGCGCAACAAGTCATTGATGCGTCGTTGGGTATCTTTGGCGCTCACCTCGCTAATTTCCGTCAAGTTGCCCGTTGCTGAATCAAAGATGAAAAAATCAACCGAACCGCTTCCCACGCGCCCCGTGCGGGAGCGTCGCCGAATGACGCGGTACTTCTGCTGTTCATGCTCAAAGTCCAGTTGCACCATGGCATGCTGTTCGCCCAAATGGATCAGATCATCATCGCGCTTGCCACGCGCCCTCCCCCACAACGCCCACGTGATGGCATCTAACATGGAGGATTTGCCCGCACCGTTCGCCCCCGTCAAGCAGGCGAGATGAATACCCTCATACCGAATCGGTTGGGGCGTGCAGTACGCTAAAAAGTTTTGAATCTCTAGCCGAACGGGAATCATGCGCGGTCATACTCCTGCTACTTAACGGTTGAAAGGGTTGGGTTTAGTGCCCACTTAGGATCAATTTCTTGAGGGCTTCGTCTGCCACTTGGCGCACAAGGTTACTCTCATCTTCACGTTGCATGCGCATGATTTTGCGCACCGCGCGACGATCCCCCAACTCGGCGAGGGATACAATGCTGGCGCGTCGTGTCCATTCGTCTTCGCTTTCTAACATGGGCAACAAGACATCCCCCACGCCGTCCCCGCCCATCAACACCATCGAGCGCATCATGATTTCACGCATGGCGGATTCCTCGTGATGGACTTGCGCCTTCATGTATTCCAGCGCGGGCAGGTGTTTGAGGTAGCCCAACGCCTCTGCGGTGGAGGCACGCATGAGGTCACTGCCGTTGTGCAACATCGCTAAGAACGTGTCCGCCAGTTCTGCATCCCCCGTCCGCCCAATCAAGCGCACCACAAAAGCGCGTTGTCCTTCGTCTAGTTCGGGGTTGTGAAAGGCGGTTTTGAGCATGGTCGCCACGTGGTCTTCGGTGAGTGCCACCCACTGAAACAACCCATTGCGCAGGCGCATCCCCAAATCTAGCTTGAGCAAATGCCACAGTTGGCTATTGAGGTTTGCCAGCAGGTGACGGATCACGGGGTAAGCAGCATCAGGATTCCCCAGCTTGACCAACCCGCTTAGGGCAACATAGCGCACTTTGGCGTTCTCATCATTCATACCATCCAACAAGACATCTAACGCGCGTCGATCTCGTAAATCGCCAATCTGCTTCACGAGGTCATAGCGTTCATCAGGGCTTGCCGCCTGTAATCTCACGAGCAATTCATCAAAATTCTGTTCCATGTTGACCTTCTGAACGGTTCATTCAAGCATTGTGCGGATGGATATTGTATCATAGATGATTGGTTATTGGGGTAAGAATTGGTTCAAGAATGAACATCGACACGCTACACGAACAACGCCTTAGCCTCTTACGCACCAGTGGGAATAAGATCACCGACGCACGCAAAACCATCCTGAACGTCTTGGAGGGGTTGAAGGGGCATCCTACCTCTGCCCAAATTGTCGAGGCGGTGCGCCAGCATGACCAGCGCATTGGGCGGGCAAGCGTGTTTCGGACGCTGGACTTGTTTTGTCAACTGGGGATTTTGCGCCCGATCTACCATGAGGGGGGCGGGGCACGCTACGTCTTGATGCCGGACGGGCATCATCACCACGTCGTCTGCTTGAATTGCCATTGCACGATTGAGTTTGAAGATTGTGCCCTAGATGGCTTGGCGCACGAATTAGAAACGCGCCTCAAGGTGCAACTCTTGGGGCATTTGTTGGAGTTCTATGGCTACTGTGAACAATGTTCATTGTTGCCCAACAAGTGAGGTGTGGTTGTGCAAATTGTGGTAGCGTCCACCAATCCTGTTAAAATGAATGCCAGTTTGCTGGGCTTTCAACAGATGTTCCCCGCCCAAACGTGGGAAGTGCAGGGGCTTTCCGTTCCGTCCCTAGTGCGTGACCAACCCCTGAGCGATGCCGAGACTTTACTGGGAGCAACCAACCGCGCACACGGAGCGCGACAAGCCCGCCCTACCGCTGATTTTTACGTGGGCATTGAGGGGGGTGTTGAACAACTTGCCGACGGAACGATGAGCGTGGCGGCGTGGGTGGTTGTTTTGAACCGCGACGGGCTTCATGGCAAAAGCAAAACCGGCACCTACTTTTTACCGCTTGAGGTCAGTCGCTTGGTCGAGAGTGGCTTAGAACTGGGCGAGGCAGATGATCGCGTGTTTGGTGGCGAAAATACCAAGCAGAAGAATGGCTCAGTGGGGTTGTTGACGGGGGATGTCTTAGACCGCCAAGGTTATTACATCTCAGCGGTCATTATGGCTCTAATCCCCTTCAAGAACCCACACTTAACGTTCGGTTGAGGTGGGGGTCAACCCCTGCACACCCAGGCGAGGATGGCGTGCCACAGGGCGACGGTTTCCATTGCTGGTGATTCGCCTTCAGCATGCCGCTTCGATTAAACGCCAGGTTGGATGATGATCTCGGTGGAAGGCGGTCCGATCAAGCCCGATTGGTCTTTTGCGCACACAATCAAACTGGCGTATTGCTGGAAACCATCCCACCGAATGGAGGTCTCGTTGGTCTCAAATTGGTTGTAGATTAACGAATTGGGGGAGCGTAACGCAACAATGTAGCTGGTGGCATCCGCCGAGCTTGCCCAAACCAGCGTTTGGGTGCCGTCCCCGTTATCCCGCAGGGTGACGTTGATCGGTGGGGGGGGTCCGTCTGCCAATACGGTCAGCAGCGCCAGCAGGGTTTGGGTGGAGCGTTGCAAATAGCCGGGCGAAACCCCGTCGATGGTATCTTCGGTGTCAAGATTTGCGCTGTTTTCCGCCATTTCCATCACGCGCACGGCAGTGTAGCCGGCTTCGTAAAAGGAAAAATGATCGCCATAGCGTCCGTCGCGGTCACGTGCATCAATGACCGCAATATCCATCCACGGCACAAAGTTGAAGGCGACTAAGTTCAGGTAACGGGCATAAACGCGCGAGGGGGAAGTGGCGTTGGGTCCTGCCGAAAAGACGCGCATTTGATAATCGTTAACCGCTCCGTTGGCGTAGCTTTGGCTACCAATGGCATCCACATTGATATACAAGCGCAAGTCAATGTTTTGGGCTTTGACATAATCATTGACGAAAGCAATGCTCCCCTTCCTGCCAATTTCCTCCGCTGCGAAGAAAACAATCATGATGGTGGCGCGGTGGGGCTTTTTAGACAGCACCCGCGCAATCTCGATCAAGCCTCCCACGCCACTCCCGTTGTCATTGGCACCTGGCGCATAACCCACCCCGTCCTCAAGATCATCCCCACGGCTATCATAATGTGCCCCAATGATGAGCGTGCCCGCGCCGACATCCGTCCCGCTGATGATGGCAGCGATATTGCGTTGGACGCTATTGACCCCTGCCCACGTGACTGGGAACTCATGCGGGAAGACGTACAAATTGCCGTTGGATTCATCGCGTATTTTTTCCAGTTCGCCCGTGATGTAGTTCGCTGCTGCTCCCACCCCATGATTGGGGTTGGACTGTGAGCTATTGACATGGCGCGTGCCCAAGTCTTGCAGCGTGCGCACATGCGCCATCAAGCGATCCGTCTGAATTTGATTCATCAGGCTCAACAAGCCGGGGTCGGGGGTGGCTTCCACTGGCGCGTTAGACTGGGGCACTTGCGATTGTGTGGTGGGGGCGCGCGTGGAATAGCCAATCGTGGGGGGTGGGGTGACGGTTGGGGTCATGCGCGGGATCAAGGTGGCGGGGGGGGCATCGGACAGCGTACACGCCAACAAGACCGTGCAGAAGATCCAACCAAAAAGCCAAAATCGTTGCGACTGTTTCATCATCTTAGGTGAGCAAAGCCTATCAACCGAAAGCAAACGCCTCTATTTTAGCACCATCCGCCCCCACACCCAATAAGGTCTTGCAACTGACGCAGAATCCCACATCGTGAACGCGATTGTCTGCACACGACCAGGCTCGCTCAGCGGTTGAGGCGGTGGGCGACTTCCTCGCCCTCGGCACGCACTTCATTTCAACCGCTGTTGCTGACCTGCTGGGATGTTCTTCGCTCTAGTTGCTGCTGTGGGTTGGGGGAGGTTGTTTCGGGTTGGATAACAATCGAGACCCCCTCCCAATTTGTCCCGTCTTGAGAGGCAAACAACTTCATCTCACTGCGATCCATCACCCACAAGGTGGTTTCGCCATCGGCGATCAAATGGGTGAGGTCGTGTGCCTCTGCGCTAACCGCAACCTCCGCCCAGGTGGAATCGGTATAGCGGAAGAGCTTACCACTAACAAGCGCGTAGGTTGCGCCCTGAAACTGCTTGAGCATATCGAAGGGTTGGTTGACGGCATTGGGTAAGCTGGGTTTCCAAGTTTGGGTTGGCTCATCCCATTCCAAGATTTCGTGCCGTGTTCCTGCCCACAGTTTGCCTTGCTCACTCAACCAGATGTGGGCGATTGGGTCAACCGTCTCTAGCGGTTGCCACGATTCTAAAATGTTGGAGCTATGGTAGAGTTTTTCGCCGGCAAGAATGACATGTCGCTGAGAAGGCAGCGTCACCCACTCCGCAATCGGGGTGCCTCCTGCTGGAATATTCAACGGGGTCTCATGCTGGACGCTGTACGGTTGACCTTGATGATCCACCACCACAATATCATCGGTGAGTTGAATGAGTCCACGAGTGGGAGCGGGATTGACCACTTCCCAAACGTGTGACTGTTCAATGAATAAGCCTTCGTCGGCGGCAATCCAAATATGAGCGCGATCATCAATGACAAAATCTTGAATGTGGGTCGTTTGCCCAACATCCACCACGCGCCATTGCCCCTCGCCCAATGGCTCGAGCAATTGCCCGCTATCGGTCAGGATGTAGGGGTAGTCGTGTCGGCTAGAAAGCGCAAACTCCACGCTTTGAACACGAGCAATGGGGCGAGTTTGCAGCGATCTCCCCAATTGAGCCAGAGGAATCATCCCCAACAACACCAAACCCACTCCCACTGCCGCCAAGAGCGAAATGAAGGCTTTTTCTTGCTGAAGGTAAATTTGTGACATTTATGCCTTTTTTCCCTTAAACCCCTCGCTTAAACGACTATTCTTGTGTACAATCCTAAATTGAATCTTAAAGGATAATTAGAAGCTATGTGGCGAGACGCAACCTCTAACGAGACAACTGATCCCTCCCGACAGCTTCCAATTGATACTTTGTTGCAATCAGCCATCGACTCGTTGCCCTCTCACATCGCCCTCCTAGATGAAACTGGTCGCATTATTCGTATCAATGAGGCATGGCGAAGGTTCGGCGAAAACAACGGTTATCGTGACCAAGCATTCGGCTTGGGTAGGAATTACGTGCAAGTCTGTCAAGATGCGGCACAACGCAATGCCGAGGGAGCTGGGCAAGTTGCGGATGGCATCAGCGCCATTTTGAGCGAGCGTTCGCGCTTGTATCGCGCTGAATATCCCTGCCACAGCCCTAGCCAGCAACGCTGGTTCACCCTGCAGATCGCCCGCTTTGAGTGGGAAAATCAACTGCGGGTGATTACGGTTCACCAAGATGTGAGCAACCTCAAATATACGCAACGCGCCTTAGAACAAACCCATCAACGGCTAGAGGCGATCGTACAAACGGTGGCGGACGGCATCTTCACCGCTGACGAGTGTGGCATCATTCAGTCGCTCAACCCTGCTATGGAGACCCTGTTTGACTATCGTCAAGCGGATTTGATTGGGCAACCCATCACCGTGCTGCTAGGTGAGGAGGACTGCTCCTACTATGTGGATTTGTTCAACCACAGTCACCGTGTTACGTTTCCTAACCGTCGTCATGAGGTGCAGGGCATCACACGGACGGGCGCAAGTGTGCCACTAGACATCGCCCTCAGTCGTACCAAGCTGGGCGCAACCTGGCTTTATACCGGCATGATCTATGACCTCACCCCCCGCAAGCACATGGAAAGCGCGTTGTTGTCGCAACAGGCCACCCAATTGCAACTCAATAAACAGCTCGAATTGAACGAGCTGAAAAGCCGTTTCATGTCGATGATCTCACACGAGTTGCGCACCCCCCTATCCATCATGATGCTCTCCAGCGATTTTCTCAAACGCTATGAACACCGCATGAGCGAAGCGGAACGCATGGAGTGCATCAGCACCATTCAAACCCAAATTCAACAAATGGAAGAATTGGTGAATGATGTTGGCATCTTAAGCCGTAGCGAAGGGGAATTTGGCAAACTCCAGCGCGACCAGGTCGATCTGATTGACTTCTGTCGAAATGTGATTGCCAACATGCGCATCCTTGATGAGGATGCCCACCCCATTGTGCTACACACCCAGATGCCCCACTTTGAAATGTGGGTGGACGCCAAGCTGATGCGCCAAATCTTCAATAACTTGATCGGCAACGCGATTAAATATTCCCCACCAAAAAGTGTGGTGAATGTGGTCATCCGCCTCGTGCATACCGAGTTGCTCATTGAAGTGAGCGATAAAGGGATTGGGATTCCCATAGCGGATCAAGCGCACTTGTTTGAGCCGTTCTTCCGCGCGTCTAATGTGGGGGTGTGCTCTGGCACGGGCTTGGGGCTTGCTGTCACCAAGCGGGCGGTAGAATTACACGGGGGGAAAATTGGCTTTCGCTCCCTCCCGAATGGTGGGACAACCTTCCACATCCGCCTACCGCTTGACCCGTCGCCCTAGGCGCGAGGGAACGCTCCCCCGCGCACAGGGTCATCAGGCTTTAGCGAGCGGTAGCTGCTTGCATCAGTTTGACGATGCGGTCTGCCATGCTGGCGGGGTCGGGGTGAATCCCATCCTGTAGCAAGGCGGTTTCAAACACCTGTTCAATGACGGTTTCCACCAACGCGCCCGAGCCGTCTTGGGTTAACAAGAGGTTCAAGTTGTGGATGAGAGGGTGACGTGGGTTGATCTCTAGCGTCTTGATCGGCAGTTCAAAGTTGCGGTCAAACAGGCGGTTCACGCGGAACATGAAGTTATTGGGGTTGGTGCCATCCGTCACCAACCGCGCCGGACTGGTGACGAGGTTTGCCCCCACGCTCACCCCTGCCACGCGCTCCCCTAACACGGTGCGGAAGCGTTCCAAGATGCTCTCGGTTTGGTTGGCTTCCAGCGCGGGTTCAAGGTTGCTGGCATCCTCCGCAGACAAGTGCCCCACCTGGCTCAAGTCAATGGAGCGATCATCCACACTGCGCAACTTCGCCCCTTGATACTCTTGCAAGCCCATAATCATGATGGGATCAACGCGGTCGGTGAAGTACAACACATCCACCCCACGACGACGGAAGGCATCCAAGTGTGGGCTACGGGCGACGCTGGCGTTATCATCCCCGATGATGTAGTAGATGTCGGTTTGCCCCTCCACCATCTTTTCTTTGTACTCGCCCAATGAAGTCCAGTCGTCGCTCCCGTTGTTGTTCAAGCTGGGGAAGTACATCAATTCCATCAAGTCTTCACGGTCGCTGAATTCCATTGCCAACCCTTGCTTCAACCAGCGTCCGTGCAAATCGAACAGCTTGAGATAGTCATCCTTGCGGTTCTTCGCCATGCGCTTCAGTTCAGTGAGCACCTTGTTGGTCAGCGTCTGCTTCAGCTTGGTGATTTGAGGGTCTGCCTTGAGCGTCTCGCGCGAGACGTTGAGGGGGATGTCTTCGCTGTCCACCACGCCCTGAATGAACTGGAGCAAATATTCAGGGAGCAAGTCTTTGCTGTAGTCTTGGATGAGTACCTTGCGGGCGTACAACTTCAAACCAGGTTCTTTGCGCGGGCTGAACATGTTGCGCTCATCCCCGCCAGGGATGAACAGCAAAGCGTAGAACTGGAACGGACTGTCAGTTTGCATGTGAATGGTTTTGATCGGCTCGTTGAAGTCTAGGGTCATCGCCTGATAGAACTTGTTGTAGTCGTCCTCGCCGATCTCGCTCTTCGCCTTGCGCCACACCGCTTGTTGAGAGTTGGTTGGCTCTTCTTCGTCCCCCACATAAATGGGGAAGGTGATGTAGTCGGAATGGGTGGTGATGATCTTCTTGACCGTATAGGGTTGCAAGAAATCTTGCGCATCTTCCTTGAGGCTCAAGATGATGTCTGTGCCGCGCTCGCTCTTGTCAGAAGGCTCAATGGTGAAGGCTTCGCTCCCGTCCGATTCCCATGCCCACGCTTGCCCGTCTACATGATAGGAGCGCGAAACCACGCGCACACGATCCGCCACCATGAACACGCTGTAAAACCCCACGCCGAATTGCCCAATCACGTCAGAGGCTTGGGTGCCCTCCGGGCGGTCTTTTAGCAACTCAATGAATTGTTTTGCGCCACTGCGTGCAATCGTGCCCAAGTTATTAACGAGATCATCGTGCGTCATACCAATCCCGTTATCAGACAAGGTGAGTGTGCCCGCTTCTTCATCGAGGGTGACATCAATGGAAAGCTCGGCATCTGGATCGAGTACGTCTCGGTTGGTGAGCAATTCAAATTGCAGGCGGTGGAGCGCATCGGAGGCATTGCTAATTAACTCACGCAAGAAAATCTCACGCTCGGAATAAAGCGAATGCACCAAAATATCCAATAACTGTTTGATCTCCGCCTTAAAGGTAAATGTTTCTGACATGCGTTGAACTCCTTTTGGTTGCATGAATGGCAAGTGCTGATTTGTGCGCACGTAGTTGTAACATACAACTGTATGAAAAAGATTAGACATTGTGGGGAAGTTTACGGAAAGTGGTATCAAGACAGGTGGCGGAGGACGCATGAAATCGCGACGAAGTGATGTATAATGGGATGATGAATCCTGAAAGCTAGTGAGTAACCAAGATGAGCGCACCCACCCAAACTCTAACCTCGGATGAAACCCTCGCTTTACAAGCGGTTGAGCTTGCTAAACAGCTTTTGGCAAACGCACAAGCACAACAAACCCGTGATGAACGCGCCCAAGCCAGCAAGATTGCCCGCATGATGAAAGATGCCAACGGCAAAAAATTCACCATGCTCATGCCCGATCAGGCTTTCCGTAGCCAACAGGCGCAGCGTATTGCCAGTCAAATCCGTTATCTACTTGACCAATATGGCACGCCTCGCTACTTCAATCAGCTAGAACAACTCGCATTGGGGGTGGGGGGGTGGTTTAGCCAATTTATGCCCAATGTGGTGGTGCCGTTGATCGTCGCCCAATTGCGCCAACAAACCGAAAATGTCATCCTCCCCAGCGAACCCAAACAATTTTTCCCCTACTTGGCAGAACGGTTAAAAGGGGGGATTCGCCTCAACATTAACCAACTGGGCGAGGCGATCTTGGGCGAAGCAGAGGCGCAGAACCGCCTGAACGCCTATTTGCAACTGTTGGCTAATCCGCAGGTGGAATACATCTCCGTCAAGATTTCTTCCATCTTTAGCCAGATTCACCTCGTGGCGTTTGAAGAAACAGTGGAGCAAATTAAGAATCGCTTGCGCCTGTTGTATCGCCAAGCGATGCTCACGCCTTACCAGCGCGCCGATGGCGAGCACATCTATAAATTCATCAACCTCGACATGGAAGAATATCGCGACCTTCACTTGACCGTTGCCGCTTTTCAGCAGGTATTGGATGAGGCGGAATTCAAATCGCTTCGCGCCGGCATCGTGCTACAAGCATACTTGCCAGACTCTTTTGCAGTGCAACAAAGCCTGACTCAATGGGCAATGCAGCGCGTGGCGAACGGGGGCGCGTCGATCAAGTTGCGCATCGTCAAGGGGGCTAACCTCGCCATGGAGCGCGTAGAAGCTGCCTTGCATGGGTGGGAACAAGCCCCCTATCTAACCAAGCACGAAGTGGATGCCAACTATAAGCGCATGGTGACCTATGGTTGCCAGCTTGAACGGGCGCGGGCGGTTCAATTGGGGATTGCCAGCCACAACCTCTTTGACGTCGCCTACGCGCTGGTCTTGCGTGACTGCTATGGACTGCACGAGTTGCTCGAGTTTGAGATGCTCGAAGGCATGGCAAACCACCAAGCGCGGGCGGTCAAGGGACAAGCGGGTGGAATGTTGCTGTACGCGCCTGTCGTCAAGCAGAGTGACTTCCATAGTGCGATCGCCTACTTGGTGCGTCGTTTGGATGAAAACACCAGCGAAGAAAATTTCCTGCATGATCTGTTTTCGCTCACGGTGGACAGCCCAGCGTGGGAGACCCAGCGTAACCGCTTCTTGGACGCAGTGCGCGACATGCATCACATCAGCGACCAACCCAACCGCCAGCAAAATCGCCAGATCGAGCGCGTCCACTTTGCCGCAAACCAACCTTTCTACAATGTGGCGGACACCGACTTCTCGCTCCGCGCTAACCAAGAGTGGATTATGGGGGTGATGCAACGTTGGCATGCCCCCCACTTTGAGACCCTCCCATTACAAGTGGTGGGCGGGCTGATCGACACCGATGTGGAAGCCGAAGGACACAGCCCCACCCATCCGCACAAGGTGGCATATCGCTATTCCTTGGCACAACCTGAAGAGATCGAACGCGCCCTGCAGGCGGCAGTAGCTGCCCAAGCCAGTTGGCAGGCAACCTCGATTGCCCAGCGCAAGGCGTTGCTGGTGGAATGCGCCAACAAGCTGGCAGCGTATCGCGGTGATTTGATCGGTGCGATGGCGTTGGATGGGGGCAAGACTGTTGAGCAATCCGATCCCGAAGTGTCCGAAGCGATTGACTTTGCCAACTACTACGCGCGCTCGCTTGACCTGGTAGAAACCGAACTCGCTGATATGCGCTGTCAACCGCTCGGCGTGGTACTCCTCACCCCACCCTGGAATTTCCCCCTGGCGATTCCGTGCGGGGGCACGTTGGCGGCGTTGATGGCGGGCAACACCGTGATCTTCAAGCCCGCGCCCGAAGCCGTGCTGGTGGGTTGGGCAATGGTGAATGCGTTGTGGGATGCCGGCATCCCACGCCAAGCCTTACAATTTGTGCCGACTAGCGATGACGAGGTAGGGCGCGCCTTGGTGACCGATCCCCGTGTGAGCGCGGTCATCCTGACGGGGGCGTATGAGACGGCGCAAATGTTCCTGAGCTGGAAACCCACCTTGCGACTGTTCGCCGAGACCAGCGGTAAGAATGCCATGATTATTAGTGCCATGTCCGACCGCGACCAAGCCATTAAGGACTTGGTGAAATCGGCGTTTGGGCATGCCGGTCAAAAATGCTCCGCAACCAGTCTCGCCATCCTAGAGGCAGAGGTCTATGATGATGCCGTTTTCCGCCGTCAACTCAAGGATGCGGTGCAAAGTTTACAGGTGGGCAGTCCGTTTGACCTGTCTAGCGTGATCTCACCCGTTGTCCGTGAACCCGAAGGCAAGCTCCTGCAGGCCCTCACCCAACTCGAGAAGGGCGAGACGTGGCTTCTACAACCGCAAAACGACCCCACCAACCCCAACCTCTGGACGCCGGGTATCAAGCTGGGCGTGCAAGCCGGCTCGTTCTTCCATCAAACCGAGTGCTTCGGTCCGGTGTTGGGGTTGATGCGCGCGAAGAATCTAAACCATGCAATCGAGTTGGCAAATGGGGTGGACTACGGTTTGACCAGTGGCATCCACACCCTAGATGAGCGTGAGGTTGCCTTGTGGAAAGAGCGCATCCATGCCGGCAATGCCTACGTCAACCGCGCCACCACGGGGGCAGTCGTCCAGCGGCAACCGTTCGGGGGCTGGAAGCGTTCGGCATTCGGCTATGCCAAGGCGGGCGGCGTGAACTACGTCTTGAGTTTGGCAACTTGGACGGACAAGCAGACCCGCCCCCTAGCAGAGGTGCGCCCATCTTACCAGCGCGCTTGGGACACCCACTTCCGCTTGGAGCATGACCCCAGTCAGGTGCTGGGCGAATCCAACATCTTCCGTTATCGTCCGCTCAAGCGCGTGATCGTGCGCGTGACGGCTCAAACGCGCTCATTCGACTTGGAGCGGGTGGCGTTGGCAACCGCAATCTGTGGCGTTCCCGTGCGCTTAAGCCACCCTCAAAACGCGCTACTTCCCCAGCAGATTGTTCAGTACCCCCATATCACCCTTGTTGAGGAAGATGAAGACGGCTTACTTCGAGCCTTGCACGAGCCAAGTTATCGCTTTTGGCAGCGCCTGCGCGTGTTGGGTAGCGTCAGTGACAGCGTGCGTGAAGCCTGTATTGAAACGCACACGCCTTTAATCAACGCGCCCATCGTTTCCAACGGTCGCTTAGAGTTGCGCCATTACCTGCTGGAGCAAGCGATTAGTCAAACTATGCACCGCTATGGCAACCTTTTAGGCTAAAGCCGTGGCGTCTGGGTGCACATCAGAATGAAGTTGTTGAATACTTTACGGGAGGGATGATGTTCTACGATGCACTCGGCTTTACGGTGTTATGTTTGCCCGTCATCTTAATTTTGTCCATAGGGGTGCCCCTTGTGATTGTGGTAGGTCAACGCTTTCGGCAGGTACAGGCAAAAAAGGGTAAAAAGGAAAAGAAATCCGCGACTGATGGCATCAAGACCAACCGTGCGCTCTCGATTTTGCTGACGCTTTTCAAGCTAACCCGATTGTTCCTGACCACATTTGTCGCCCTAAGCCTTCTAGCCTTTTTGGTTTGGGTCATTGTTCTTGCCGTGCGCGGGTAGCGTTTTGCCCCTATGACCGCGATCCGCTTTCAATTGACGTGGGACACCCCCCACAAAACTCGCCTGCGTCTCACTGCGCAAAGCGGTTGGACGTGGAAGGATTATCACGCCGTCTCGCAAGTGGCTATCTATGCCATGCCCCCCACGCCCCAGCAGGTCGTGCTCGTGTTGGATTTTTCGCACGTGCGCCAAGACCGCTTCCCCAGCGGCATCCGCGCCCACGCACGCACGTTTGGCAAGCGCTTATCCCCAGCGTGGATGGGGGTGACGGTGGTGATTGGCTTGCCGTTGGAGCAACAGCAACAGTTGGGCTTGGGGGCAGAGGGTGATTTTTCCACAGCAGACGGCGTGGTTTATTGTGTGGAGGATGAGGCACAAGCACAAATGCTGTTCACGCGGTGGGTGGGGGCATAACGCAAAAAGGCGCAGGGTTTCCTGCGCCACGTGTGTTCAGAGGATGGTCCAGTTAGGCGGTTCGTTTATGCGACTTCTTTTCCGACTCCACAACCTTACCCCGACTCCACGGCGTACCGATCCAGTTCAGTAGGAAGTA
>CAIRDJ010000117.1 GCA_903877335.1 uncultured Chloroflexota bacterium
CCTTGGGACGCTTAACCCCGATCATGCTTCCGTACCGACAAGCGGAGGGCACCCCATGACCCACACCAACCATCACAACAAGCGGGCTTTGCATTCGCGCCAGCGCAACCGACCGTTGTGGCGTAGACTCTCATGGAGCGCGCTCGGGGTGGGCATGATGATTGGCATCGCCACTGGGTTATATGGGGCGTGGGTGGTCAATCCGGTGGTGGAGGTGAATACCGAGCCGTGGCAACTTGCTGAGCCAATCCGACAGGAATACATGGCAGCGATCGCGTTGAGTTTTGGGCACAACAGTGACCTAACCAAGGCGCTTGACCGCCTGCTGGTGACGTCCCCCCATCGGGTTGATCCCTTTCAAGACTTGGCAGACACCGCGTGTGAACTCACCCAGACTGGATATATTGCCACCAACGGGGGGCTAAAAGCCGTCCGTAGCATGAAAACGCTCTATCAGTTGCAAGGGCGGGCGGGATGTGCAGACACGTTCATTCAGTTAGCGTTGCAACCCACCGCCCTCGTGCAAATCGAGCTGCCCACCCCCACTGCCTTGCCCCTCGCCACCAAAACCCCCACGCCTCCCCCGCTCGTCTTGCCCACCAGCACGCCCTTCACTTTTGTTGTTCCCACCGCCGAATCAATGAGTCAATTTGTTTTGGTCAATGTGTCAACCTACTGTAACTCCGCCCAAAGCGGTTGGATCGAGGTTTACGTACAAGGGGTGAATGGGGAAGGCATTCCGGGGCAACGGGTGCGCGTGCGCTGGGCAACTGGGGAAGACACCTTCTACACCGGGTTAAAGCCCGAAAAGGGTTGGGCATACGCGGACTTCACCATGACCTTAGGGGTGGCTTACACCCTAGAGATGCCAGAACGCTCCGAGCCTTCCACCCAGCAACTGGTGGCAACCCCATGCACCACCGAGCAAGGAACACGGGCGATCACGTCGTACCGCGCGATCTACCGCCTCGACGGATGAGCCACCCACAGCGGTTGTCAGGGGGATGGGGACGCGGCGTGTTGCCTGCGCGGGCAAGTCAGATGCTGCTCGAAAACCGTGACCGAGCGAAACGCGCCAAGCCCGATCATCAGCGCGCTGCGGATTACCCAATATTTCCCAAATATATCCCAAATGGCGCGGTCATTCCGCCGCCGGTTGATCGGTTACTGTGCATCCGCTAGTTGCTTGACCGCGACAGCACTTCAACCACAATCGAGGCTTCTACGCCAGGGATGCCGTCCTTGCCAAATGCCTGCGCGATGATGATGTGCTTGCCCACCCCTGTCGCCAACCAATTCATCTGGGTGGCAAAGACGGGAACGTTCGTCTCGGTGGGTTGGGCTTGGTTGTGGGGTTGGGTGTCAATCACCAATTCTACTCGTTCAATGCCCGCCTTTTGATAGGTTGCCACCAGATCGAACAGGATTTCTGTGCCCTCAATCACGGTGGCGTTGTTCAAGGGTGCCCTGAATTGCACACTAGGAAAGTCAGGCGTGGGGGTGGGAGGGGGAACATTATTGCTGAGGGTACATCCCAATAGAACCGCGCATAGTATCCCGATCAGATAGGTCATTCGTTGTAATTGAGTGTTCATCTGTTGCCCCGAACATGTCAAAATAGGTCATCCCTACGATTATGCGGTTTGAATTTAGCACTTGCAAGCGAAAAGAAAACGGATGCACATTGACATTTTCACCCTATTTCCAGAGATGTTCGCCCCGCTCTATCACAGCATGCTCCACAAGGCGCAAGAGATGGGGGCGCTGCAACTGGCGATCCATGATATTCGCGACTTTGCCAACAACAAACATCTCAAGGTCGATGATACCCCGTATGGAGGGGGCGGGGGCATGATCCTACAAGCCGCCCCTGTGGTGGATGCGGTAGAAGCAACCTTAGGGGAGGCACTCCCCACCACGCGCGTGATCTTGATGACCCCACAAGGTAAGGTGTTAAGCCACGCTTTGGCGGTTGAACTGGCGCAAGAGGCGCGCTTGGCAGTGGTGTGTTCCCACTACGAAGGCGAAGACGAGCGCATCCGCGAGACGATCATCACCGATGAGGTGAGCATTGGGGATTATGTGCTGACGGGGGGAGAGTTGGCGGCGATGGTGATGATTGACGCACTCACGCGGTTTTTGCCCGGCGTGTTGGGGGCAGAAGGCGCACAACATCGAGATAGCCACGCCGACGGATTGCTAGAGGGTCCGCACTATACGCGCCCAAGCGTGTATCGGGGGAAAGCAGTCCCGCTGGTTTTACAAGAGGGCAACCATGCCAAGATCACCCAATGGCGCAGGGAACAGTCGCTGTGGCGAACGTGGTGCAAACGCCCCGATCTCTTGTTGACAGCATCCCTCAGCGAAGATGACAAGGCGATCTTGGCTAAGTTTGCCAGGCAGGACGCGCTCCGCTTACGCAACCAACCTGGCGCGCCAACATGACAACAATCTTGCATACGGGCGTGCTTTGTGCAGTCCAACCAGCAGGCAATGAACCTGAACGATGCCGAAAATTACTTGCTCTTACTAAGATGATTTCGGCGGGGCACTTTCGGTGCCGAAACAATCCTGCACCTTGCCTTAGAGGGGTTGTCCGTCCATCCTAATTAGGTTTCATCCAGGTACGAAAGGCATGGTACTCGTTTTGGTCTTGATTGGGGGGGCAATAAGGTGACCTTTTTCCGCCAATGTTGGAAGAACCACTATCACCGTTTGATGATGATTTTAACCCAAGCCCCGCCTTTCAACCGCGCGGTAATTGCCACAGTTGGGTTGCTCTTCTGGTTGACTGTGTCTGGCATGGATGCTGATAGCCTGTGGTTTGATGAGGGGTGGTCTGCCTACGCAGCGCTTGAGCCAACCCTGTGGGATGCGGTGCAGTTTGACCAAACCAACCCCCCTTTCTACTATGCCCTAAGCTGGATCAACCAACAGTTGCACGGGGACTCGGTATTCAGTTTGCGCTATTTGTCCGTGCTGTGTGGGTTACTGGCGTTTGCCCTCGCGGTGCATCTCGCCCAGTTGACGCTGGGGGCGCGGGTCAAGCTGGCGGTTGCGCTCGTTGGTGTAACCTCTGCCCCGTTTTGGTGGGCAATGCGCGAGGCGCGCATGTATACCCTCTTGGCAATGCTGGTCATGATGATCGCCATCGGCTTTGCCCAGTTACAACGTGGGCGGTTGCGCGTGGGGTTGTTGTGGATGCTCCCCGCCGAAGTGCTCTTGTTGTA
>CAIRDJ010000118.1 GCA_903877335.1 uncultured Chloroflexota bacterium
CCATTACATTCTAATGTTTTCGTATCTTTACTTATCCGTAATATAGCTTAAAATTAAGTAAACTCAAAGTCAGTTAAACAAATTTTAAGGAGTAGATAATATGACTATTGATGTGATGAGCAGCGTGCCCAAGGACGTGGATTTTTGGTCTCAGTTAGAAATTGAATTTAGAGCGGTTCAGCAGATTTACAGCAGGGTAGTAGAAGCGTATGATCTGACTGTAATTGAATGGCAAATTCTTAGAGAGTTAATGAAACAAGACTGCCTGCCGGCATCTAAGTTAGCAAAGAGGGTAGGCAGAGTGGCGACTTCATTTACGCCCACCATCGACAAGCTACAGATTAAACGGTTGGTAGAACGCCGTTCAGATTCCAATGACCGTCGGGTAGTGTGCATTCAGTTGACATCGCAGGGACGAGAAATGGCACCCACGCTACAATCGATCAACCATACCATTGAAAAGTACATGCAGGCTCGCATTAGGGATACCGAAGCGCAGTTGCTACAGTCGATCTTGCAACGGATGCAAACTTCGCACCTTCCTTAAAGCGGTGCAGAGATGCTCAACCATGTTAGCCTGTCCCGTGAGCTGTTCATGCGAGGTCATGCGGGTGCGCCTAAGAGGTTTATTTGGAGCGTGGGTCGAACACATCACGCAACCAATCTCCCAAGAGGTTCACTCCCAGCGCGGTTAGGGCAATTGCCAAGCCTGGATACACGGCGATCCAGCTATTCCCACCCGTGATGAGGAAGCGTCTGCCAGCAGAAACCATATTTCCCCAACTGGGAATATCAGGTGGGACGCTCAAGCCCAAGAAACTTAAGCCAGCTTCATAGAAGATCATGGCGGACATCTCAAACGTGGCAAGTGTGATTAAAATGCCGATCAAATTAGGCATGATGTGAAGCCCTAAGATGCGTCCTGTTTGTGCCCCCAGGCTCTCGGCGGCTTGGATGAACTCTTGTTCGCGCAGGCGCAACACTTCACCGCGTACCAAGCGGATGAAAACAGGGGAATCGGTGATGCCAAAGATCAAAATCACATTGACCAAACTGCGCCCAAAAACCGTTGCCACCACAATCACCAGCACCAAGTACGGTATAGACAGCATCACATTGACGAACGCATTCACCAGCATATCCACCCAACCGCCAAAATAGGCGGCAAGCGTGCCCAGCGTCAACCCGATGATGGATGCCAATAACACTCCGAAAACCCCGACTGTAACCGAAACCCGCGCCCCATGCAAAATGCGGGAGTAAATATCCCAACCCTGCACATCCGTTCCCAACAAGTGTGCGGTGCTGCCACCCTCATACCATGCCGGGGGAAGTTTTGCATCGCGCCGTGAGCCTTCCTTGATTCCATACGGGGCGATCAAGGGGGCGAAGAGGGCTACCCCAACGATGATCGCCGTGATAAGAATTCCCAGAACGCCTCCAAAGTCTTTAGGCAAGATTTGGCGGAGGGCTTGACGTCGTTGTTGAGCAGGCGTAAGTCGTGTTATCATGGCGCGTTTATCCTGTTGCCTCGCGGATGCGTGGATCAAGTAACATGTAGATCAGATCGGTCAGTAGGTTGATGCTGATCGCAAATAGGGCGATTATAAACGTGATCGCTTGTACCAGCGGGAAGTCTCGGTTATTGATGGCACCCTCCAAAAGCGTTCCCAAACCGGGCCAAGAGAAAATGGTTTCAATATAAACCGAGCCACCCAGCAGATAAGTGAACTGTATTCCCAGCACGCTGATGAGGGGGAGGGCGGCGTTAAGCAGGATGTGGCGCGTGGCGATGTTGCGAGGGCTAACTCCTTTGGCGTTTGCAGTGCGGATGTAATTCTCATGACGCACTTCCAAGACGGTGGCGCGGGTGAGGCGTAGCATTTGACCCACGCCACCCAAGCCGAGCGCGATCATCGGCAAGATGAGCGAGGCGAACCCGTCCCGCCCAAACGTGGGCAGAATGTCAATGGGCACTGCCACGAAGAATATAAGGAGCATAGCCAACCAGAAACTGGGGAGCGTTTGCCCCAGTAGCGCGATGAAGCGGGCAATCAAATCAAATGGGGTATTGGGATATAACCCGGCTAAAATCCCCAATGGGATAGAAAAGACCGCGATGAAGATCAACGTGGAAAAAGCCAACTCAAAGGTTGGGATCAAGCGTTGTTGTATCAATGCGCTGGCAGGCAGGCGATACTGGAGCGAATTTCCTAGATCACCTTGACTGAGCCTGACGAGATAATCGGCAAATTGCACACTAACGGGGCGGTCAAAACCGTGTGCTTTGCGAAATGCCTCGCGCTGTTCCATCGTGGCATCGCGTGAGATCATCAACGAGACGGGATCGCCGTTGATACGAATCATGAAGAAGACGATGAACACCACCCCTAAAATCAGGAATACCGATTGAATGATGCGACGAGCAAAATAACGAAACATAGGCAAGTTACTTTTGGGGTTAGGTTTACAAAAGAAAGAGAGACTATCTATAAAAACAAATCGGGCAATAGTGACCTATCACCCGATTTATCAAGCTAATGCGAGAGGTTATTTAATGGATACGCCAGCGAGGAAGAATTGTTCCGCGTTGTTGACGGTGTAACCTTCCAACTTAGCACTGATTGCTTCAAAGGAAACAGGTTGATAGAGATAGAGGAAGGGCGGGTTTTCGTTCATGTACACAGACAACTCACGGTAAAGTTGAGCGCGTGCGTCACGGTCAATGGTGGTTTGAATGCCCGTCAAGAACTCAACAATGGTCGCATCTTCCCAGACAGCGTAGTATTCGCCGGGGGTCAACGCGCCTTCTAAGCGGGGCATTGCTTCGCCAACAGAGGAACTCCAACTGTCCACCAGCATAGGACCGGTTGCACCGTATTGTGCTTCGCTCCAGTATACATCGCTAGAAAGCAAAGCGAGTTCAACATCAATCCCAACCGCTTCAAGGTCGGTTTCAACCGCTAAACATACATCGTTGATGTTCAAGTACGCATCTGCAGGGCAACCCATCCCAATGCTGAAGCCATCAGCGAAGCCTGCTTCTGCAAGCAACTCTTGTGCCTTGGCGGGATCATAGGGGTAAGCTGGAATGCTGGCATCATAGCCGAGGTTGCCGGGCACGGTGAAGGAAGCAACACTGCTGGCAGCACCACCGAAGATTGCATCAATGATGGTGTCTTTATCAACAGCGTAGTTCATCGCTTGACGCACGCGAACATCTTCGAGAGGCGTGCCGACACCGTTGCCAACGTTCTTGAAGGCGACGTAATACACGCGGTCAGTAGGGTACGTGATCCCAACAACGTTTTCATCTGCGGTGACGGTGGCATATTCTTCCGCACTCAAGCGGCTAACCACGTGGACATCGCCAGCTAACAAAGCAGCAACACGGGTTGCGCTGTCTTCAATGATACGGAATTCTACGCCGTCAAGACTGGGTAGCCCTTCTTGCCAGTACGCAGGATTTTTGCTAAAGACGATGCGCTCGCCGGGTACACGTTCAACGAACACAAACGGACCCGTACCGATGGGGGCAGCTTCAAAGCCTTCGATGCCCACTTCGCGGATATAGTCCCCTGGTACGATGGGCCAATCTTCAGAGATGCGGGTGTAGAAGAGTGGATCGGGCGCGGGGGTGGTGATTTGGACGGTCAGGTCGTCTACAGCAACAACGCTTGCCGCAATGGCATATTGACCTGCATATTCGTTGGTCTCAGTTTTGCCATATTCCCAAGTTGCGACCACATCATCTGCGGTGAAGGCTTCGCCGTTGTGGAAGGTTACGCCCTCACGCAGGGTGAAAGTGTAGGTCAAGTTGTCCTCGCTCACTTCCCATGCGGTTGCCAAACCAGGGAGCAATTCGCCGTTGGCAGTTTGCAGGATCAAGTTGTCATACAAGGGGCTACCTGCA
>CAIRDJ010000119.1 GCA_903877335.1 uncultured Chloroflexota bacterium
CGGCAATGGCGCGACTGGTGGTCAACAACACCGCCGGGGAATTGGGTCCGTGTTCAGCCTGCCCCAACAAATCGGTGGCGCAAATTTCCACATCAGAGCTATCATCCGCCACCACCAAGACTTCGGTGGGTCCTGCCAACAAGTCAATGCCCACGATGCCAAACAGCTGACGCTTCGCCTCTGCCACATAGGCATTACCCGGTCCAACGATCACATCCACCGGGTGGATACCCACCGCCCCGTATGCCATCGCTGCCATCGCTTGGATGCCCCCCAAGATGTAGATTTCATCCGCGCCCCCCAAGTGCATGGCGGCAATGGTGGCAGCAGGCAACACCCCGTTGATGGGAGGCGTGCAGGCGACAACGTGTTCTACCCCAGCGGTCTTGGCGGTGAGTACGCTCATATGTGCGGAGGCAACCATCGGATACCGTCCACCTGGCACATAACACCCCACGCGACTAACGGGGATATGCTTGTGCCCCAAGAAGACCCCCGGCAGGGTTTCAACTTCGAGGTTGTGCATCGTGCCCAGTTGTGCTTGCGCAAAGCGACGCACTTGTGCTTGAGCAAAACGGATGTCCTCAATCACTTGGTCAGAGAGCGTGGCGATGATGTCATCAATTTGAGACGCTGACAGCTTGAAGTCGCTCGGCTCCCACTTATCGAATTGTGCCGAAAGTTGACGCACCGCCTCATCTTGGCGTTGTGCCACATCCGCTAAAATTCCCTTGACGGTCTCCTGTACTTTGGCATCCGCCTGTGCCTTTTCATCAACGGTCTTACCGCGCTTTAGATATTGAATTGCCATGCTTATTTAGACTCCACTTGGCTTTTGGTTTGTTGAATGACTTGACGGGCATATTCGCCCAAAAGATTGCTATCGGTTTTAATCGTGACGAAACGATAGCCCTTGTGAATCATACGGGCAGCAGATTCGGGCGAGGTGGTGAACAAGCCCCCCACTAGGTTGAACTCACGACACACCGCGATAATTTCGTCCAGCGCGTCCTCAAGCAGAGGGTCTTGCCCTTCTGGCACGACCTGACCGTGCAGGCTTAGGCGCAAGTCGCCTGTGCCCACGAACAACATATCCAAGCCCGCCACGCTGGCAATCTCACGTAGGTTGTGCATCGCCTCTTTGGTTTCGATCATCGCCATCGTTAACACCTGCTGGTTGGCTTGTTGGGCATAATCCGCCCCCATGACCAAATTGGCACGGGTGGGACCCAGGCTTCGATAGCCCAGCGGGACATAGCGACACGCCCCCACGAACGCTTCACATTCGGCACGGGTGTTAATCATCGGGCAGATGATGCCATACGCCCCAGCATCCAACAGGCGCATGATGCTTCCGGGTTCGTTCCAGTTGACCCGTGCCAGCGGCACGGTGGGAGTGGTGGAAATCGCCTGCATCATCTGAATGGCGGTTTCGATGCTGTGCATCCCGTGTTGTAGATCAACCGTCAGGCTATTCCAGCCGGCGTGCGCCATCACCTCTGCCGACCACATGCTAGGGATGTGTAGCCACCCGTTATAAACCGTGCCTCCGTTTGCCCAAATTTCACGCAGGGGATTCAGTTTCATATCGTTCCTTCTTCCAGATGCCCTCATCGGTTAGCCAATCGCGCAAGGCGTGGTTGACCGCTTCGGGTTGTTCAAGTGTGCTAAGGTGTCCGCATTGTTCCAGCACC
>CAIRDJ010000120.1 GCA_903877335.1 uncultured Chloroflexota bacterium
AACCTGCAGCAGATGGGTTGAAGTTGATCTTCAAAGAAGACATCATCCCAGAACAGGCGTACAAGGCGGTCTATTACATTGCCCCCGTCTTGAAAGCGGTGCCGGTGTTGATTGTTGGCGCGGTGATCCCTTGGGGTCCTCCCGTCAATATTCCCTGGCTTGATGGCAATTGGTATCGCATTCCGCTTCACTTGGCGGATTTGAACGTGGGCATTCTGTGGATTTTGGCGATCACCAGCATTGCCACCTATGGGGTGGTGTTGGCAGGGTGGAGCAGCAACAACAAGTATGCCATGTTGGGCGGGTTGCGTGCTTCCGCCCAGATGATTAGCTATGAGTTGAGCATGGGCTTGACGATGGCAGTGCCGGTCATGATCGTCGGGAGCATGAGCATTGGCGATATTGTGGCGGCACAGTTGGATGCCCCCCCCATCTTGGGGTGGTTCGTCTTCCAAAACCCTCTCGCCGCTGGCATCCTGATGATTGCGTTGTTGGCAGAAGTCAGTCGTTCTCCCTTTGACCTCCCAGAGGCAGAGCAAGAACTCACGCAGGGCTTCATGACCGAATACAGCGCGATGCGTTTCGCCCTGTTCATGATGGCGGAATACCTCGGTATGATCGCGGTCAGCATGGTGGCAGTTTCGCTCTATTTTGGTGGTTGGGGCATTGGTGGCGGTTTCGTCGAGAACGCGCCTTTGCTTGCTCCGTTGGTCTTCATCGGCAAGGTAATCTTGTTCTTGATCGGGATGGTTTGGGTTCGTGCGACTTTGCCACGCTTCCGCTATGACCGCCTGATGATGTTCGGGTGGAAGGTCATGCTCCCGCTCAGCATTGTTGCTGTGGCATGGACGGGGGTGGCGGTGGTCATTGGTGAAACTGCCAGCACCCCCGTACAGTATGCGATTGCTTCTGCTGTGTTTGTGGTGATCGCCCTGATCGCTGGTAGCCTTGTCCTGCGCCGTGAATCCAACGAGACACCCGTGCGCTCGCTGGCAAACGATCCGATGGTCACAGGTGAGCGGACGGGCATTGCGCACATCTTGGTAGAAGTTCTGGGTTGGATATTGGCGATTCCCTATAACCTGTTTGACAAGAGTGTCGCTGGTTTAACCCAGGCCCGTAAGAACGTCGCCCGTGAATTGCGCGATTTTGCAAGTCATTATGGCAAGTCTGAATCCGGCGACTAAACGAGAGACGTGCCCCTTGCCAGAGCACGGGGCATCCAAGTAAGAATGACTACCCATATCGGGTAGATTGAGTGGTGAGAAGGAAGAGTGAACGATGAATCTGATTAAAGGGTTTGCCACGACTTTCAAGCATCTTTGGGAAGAGCCGGTTACGGTGAACTATCCTGAAGAAATGAAGCCGTTTTCGCAACGCTATAAAGGACGGCATCATTTGCGTCGCTATGAGAACGGGCTAGAGAAGTGCATCGGTTGTTCGTTGTGTGCCGCTGCGTGCCCAGCAGATGCGATCTGGGTGGAAGCGGCAGAAAACACCGACGAAGAACGCTACAGCCCCGGCGAACGCTATGCCAAGACGTATGAGATCAACATGTTGCGTTGCATCTTCTGTGGCTATTGTGAAGATGCTTGCCCCACCCAGGCAATTCAGCTAGGGCATGAACATCGCTTGAGCTTTACCGATCGGCGTGATGCCATTTATGTTAAAAATATGCTGATTGACCCTGCTCCAGATGGTCAAGACAGCACCCCTCGTAAGGTTGAGCCGGGCGTGTACACCCGACCGATCCCAGATATGCAGAATCCCTACTAGAACTGGGGAAAGTGAAAGCGCGAGGAAGCGTACCGTTGCCTCGCGTTTTTTTCGTCAGGTTAAAATCCTTAGAAACTGACAAGCAGAACGATAGAGTTTGGTTTGAACTA